>DATABQ010000164.1:0-3257 GCA_036259495.1 Longimicrobiales bacterium
AGAATTACGGCGGGAGAATTACGGCGGGAGAATTACGGCGGGAGAATTACGGCGGGAGAATTACGGCGGGGGATCGGCGGTGGGAAGGTTGGGGGCAGGGGTGGCGATGGACGGGGCGGAGACCTCGATCGATGATCCGCCCTTCAGCTCCCGCCGTTCGTCACCCGCTGTTCATCTTCCGCCGTTCGTCTCCCGCCCCGGTTCTTCCGCTGTTTACGACGCACCGCGGCTCCGAAGAACGCTGCGAATCCGCCGATGCAACAAACCAGACCCACACATGCTTCAGTGTCAATGACGCGAGACGTGATTCTGTTTGGCCCGCCTGGCGCGGGTAAGGGAACCCAGGGCGCGCTGCTCGCGGACAGGCTGCAGCTGCTTCGGCTGTCGACGGGCGATGTGCTGCGGGATGCGGTGCGCCGGGGGACGGCCATGGGGCGCGAGGCGCAACGCTACATGGACGCGGGCGACCTCGTTCCGGACGAGGTCATCATTGGTATCGTGCGGGATTACCTGGCAGGCGAAGCGGCCAGCACGGGCGTGATCTTCGATGGGTTCCCGCGCACGCTGCCGCAGGCCGAGCGCCTGGACGCGCTGCTGGCGGAGCTCGAGCGGCCGCTTCGGGCGGTGCTGGTGCTCGACGTCGACAGCGACACGCTGGTGAAGCGACTGAGCGGGCGCCGCTCCTGCTCCAGCTGCGACGCAACATACAACGTCTATTTCGAGCCGCCCCGCGAGGAAGGCCGGTGCGACAGGTGCGGCTCCGCTCTGACGCAGCGCGCGGATGACGAGCCGGACACGGTGCAGCGACGCCTGGACGTGTATCGGGAGCAGACGGAGCCGCTCATCGCATACTATGCGAAGTCCGACACCCCGGTGCATCACGTGGATGGCGATCGTCCGATCGAGGACGTCCAGCGGGACCTCGTGGAGCTGCTCGCTTCGTGATTGCGCTCAAGAACGCGGACGAGATCCGCGCCATGGAGCGTGCCGGACGGATCCTCGCCGCGCTGTTCAAGGCGATCGAGCCGCATATCGTCCCGGGTGCATCGACCGCCGATCTCGACCGCATCGGCGAAGAGTTCATCCGCTCTCACGACGGCGCCATTCCGGCGTTCAAGGGACTGTACGGATTCCCGGGCAGCCTCTGCACCTCGATCAACGAGGAAGTCGTGCACGGCATCCCGTCCGCGGGGCGCCGGCTTCAGTCGGGCGACATCGTGTCGGTGGATGCAGGCGTGAAGCTCGACGGCTGGTTCGCAGACGCGGCCCGCACGTTCCCCGTCGGGTCCGTGGATGACACCACGGCCAACCTGCTCCGGGTGACGCGCGACGCACTGGCGGCAGGAATCCGGCAGGCCACGGCCGGCAACCGGATCGGCGACATCGGCCATGCGATCCAGGAAGTCGCCGAGGGCGCCGGCTTCGGCGTCGTGCGCGACCTCGTCGGCCATGGCATCGGCCGCGGGCCGCACGAGGAGCCCCAGGTACCCAACTACGGCCGCCCCGGAAGGGGGCTGAAGCTGCAGGCGGGCCTGGTGATTGCCATCGAGCCCATGGTCAATGCCGGCGAGATCGGCGTACGCACGCTAGCGGACCGCTGGACCGTCGTCTCCGCCGACGGCAGCCGGAGCGCGCACTTCGAGCAGACTGTCGCGATCACGGAGGCCGGTCCGCTGGTTCTGACGGCCTGAGCGACGAAGCCAGGAGACGTAAACCGCACGCGCGTGAGGTCTTGCTCCGCGCGGCGGGTTTGGCTATACTGAAAAGCTGTCCAATAAACCAGGATAGGCCCATGAAAGTGCGCAGCAGCGTCAAGCCCATTTGTGAACATTGCAAGGTGATCCGGCGCGCGGGCGTGATCCGGATCATCTGCAAGAAGAATCCGCGACACAAGCAGCGGCAGGGGTAAGAGAATGGCGCGTATCGCCGGCGTGGATTTGCCGCGCAACAAGCGTATCGAGATCGGCCTCACCTACATCTTCGGGATCGGCCATTCATCGGCCATGAAGATCCTCGAGGAGACGGGCGTGAGCCCGGACCGTCGCGTCCACGATCTGAACGATGACGAGGTCAACCGCCTCCGTCGTGTGATCGAGGCACGCTACAAGGTGGAGGGTGCGCTGCGCACCGAGGTCTCCATGAACATCAAGCGGCTGATGGACATCGGCTGCTATCGCGGCCTGCGTCACCGCCGCGGCCTGCCCGTGCGGGGTCAGCGGACGCACACGAACGCGCGCACCCACAAGGGCAAGCGCGTCGCGATCGCAGGCAAGAAGAAGGTCGCGAAGAAGTAGCAGCGAACGGTACGGGCGGTGCTGCCGGCAATTCGGCAGTCCGGCCGTACGTCGCACGCCCGGCGCGGATGCGGCGGGCGGAGATGATCGAGCGGCGCCACGCACGAGGCGGCGCCGGAACAGACTGGGACCGAGATGGCGAATCCGAAGAAAGGCGTGCGGACCAAGCGCACGCGCAAGCACGTCGAGGCGGAGGGCATCGCCCACATCAAGGCGACGTTCAACAACACGCTGATCACGATCACGGACATGCACGGCGCAGTCGTGACGTGGGGCAGTTCGGGCAAGGCGGGCTTCAAGGGTTCCAAGAAGTCGACGCCGTTCGCCGCGACCGTGGCTGCCGAGCAGTGCGGTCGCGAGGCCGCGCAGCTGGGCATGAAGCGCGTGCATGTTCGCATTCAGGGGCCGGGCAGCGGTCGCGAGTCGGCCATCCAGGCGCTGGCCGCCGCGGGTCTTCAGGTCCGCTCGATCCGCGACGTGACGCCGATCCCGCACAACGGCTGCCGCCCGCCGAAGAAGCGCAGGGTGTGAGGAACGGACTGGTTGTGGGATAGGGAGTGGGAGAGTTGAAGGGCGTGGAGAGTGGGAGTGGGAGAGTGCCGGCACATGGGGCTGCCGCACCCACTGCCTCACCCACCCCCCATAACTCACCCACTCCCACTCCCACAACCATGCAGTAACGGACGTAAACCGCCGGCCGTCCGGGCGGGAGGAAGTCCGAGGCAAAGACAACACGAGGAGACGGTAAAGAATGGCACGTTATACGGGTCCGGTCTGTAAGCTCTGCCGCCGCGAGGGGCAGAAGTTGTTTCTGAAGGGCACGAAGTGTTACACGGAGAAGTGCCCGATCGAGCGGCGCAACTACGCACCGGGTCAGCATGGTCTGGCGCAGGTGCGTCGTCGCAAGACATCCGAGTACGCGCAGCAGCTGCGCGAGAAGCAGAAGGTCAAGCGCATCTACGG
>DATABQ010000165.1:0-4988 GCA_036259495.1 Longimicrobiales bacterium
CAGAGCTGACGCGCGTGAAGACGCCGTGGGTCGTTAGCGAAGTGAGCTGGACGCGTGATCTGGAGATTCGCGCACTTATATGGCTCAGCGAAGTGACGGGCAAGTCGGTGCTCAAGCTGGACGCGCTGGACTACCGCGAGCACCATCTGAGCTCGCTGCTCGCGCGCTACGGCACACCAGGTCCGCTGAACGGGGAGGTGTTCAACGCGCTGCTCTCGAAGATCAGGGGCAAGAGCCGGCTTCCGTCAGGCAAGCGCGTCATTGTCTTCAGCCCGCATCCCGACGATGACGTGATATCGATGGGCGGCATCCTGAACAAGCTGCATCAGAACGGCAACGACATCATCGTCGCGTATCAGACATCGGGCAACATCGCGGTCTTCGACCACGAAGTGCGCCGTTATCTGGATTTCCTGCGGCGCTTCGGCCGCGACTTCGAGATGGACGGCTCACCCGCTACCACGCTCGTGGAGGAGACGGAGCAGTGGATGCGATCGCGTCAGTCCGGCGAGATGGATACACCGGCGGTGCAGAAGGTGAAGAAGTCGATCCGCGAGGCCGAGGCTGTATCGGGCATCGAAACGTTCGGCATGAAGCGCGAGCAGGCGCGGTTTCTCAACCTGCCGTTTTACCAGACCGGCAAAGTGAAGAAGGATCCCATCGGTCCGGCTGACGTGAAGATCACGCTCGAGCTGCTGGAGGAGCATCGGCCGGAGTACGTATTCGTCGCGGGTGACCTGTCCGATCCGCACGGCACGCACCGCATGTGTCTGCAGGCGGTGCATCAGGCCCTGGAGCAGTACAGCGGCGAGCAGCCGGAGATCTGGTATTACCGGGGCGCCTGGCAGGAATGGTCGATCGCGGAGGCCGACGTGCTCGTGCCGATGTCGGAGGACGAGCTGCGAATGAAGATCCTGGCGATCTTCAAGCACCAGAGCCAGAAGGATCGTGCGCCGTTCCCCGGACATGACGATCGCGAATTCTGGCAGCGCGTCGAGGAGCGCAACCGTTCGACGGCCGGCTGGCTGGACCGGCTGGGTCTGCCGGAGTACTTCGCGATGGAGAGCTATGTCGTACGGAAGGGCGGTGAGCCGCTGGCTCAGCGCACGCTGTCGACCGCGGAACTGGCTGCGCCTCCGCGTCGGAGGGAGACGGACCGGTAAGGCTGACCACCTGTCGGACGCGGAACCCATTCTGCAGAATGGCTCCCGGGGCCATGGGCGCGTCCCATCGCGCGGCGCAGGTCTATCGAGGTCGCAGAAGCGGTTTCGGCGCCTGTGCAGTGGCCCCACGCCGGAACCGCCCGCCATGGCAATGTGGCGCGCCCATGCCGGTACGGGTCGATCTGCAGAATGGGTTCCGCGTCCGCCTGATTTTTGCAGCGTGCGTGCACGCATATTCAACTTGCGGAGGCAGCACATGAACAAATCAGAGACACTCTTGATCGGTATGGCGCTCGGTGCCGGCATCACCTACCTGCTCGACCCGGACAGAGGCACGCGCCGGCGCGCACTCGTGCGCGATCAGATCGTCCACACCGGCCACGAGCTGGAGGAGGCGGTTCGCTCAAATGCACGGCACGCGCGGAACAAGGCACGCGGGCTGGCGCACGAGACGAGAGCGGCGCTGAGGGAGACGGAGGTCGACGATCGTGTGCTCGAGGAGCGAGTACGCAGCCGTATCGGTCGCGACGCGTCGGAGGCACGCGACCTCGCCGTGTCAGCGGACCAGGGGCAGGTCACTCTTTCCGGTGCCGTTCCGCCTGACGACGTGCAGAAGCTCGTACGTTCTACGAAGTCGGTGCGCGGCGTGGAGGCAGTGGAGAATCAGCTCGAGGCGAAGCGGCCGAGTCAGGAGAGGGAGTGAGTCAGGAGAGCGAGTAGGGCATCTCACTGTCGACTGCGGGTGACCTGGCAATCAGCGCATCAGCTCTGTGCACATCCGGCGCAGCTCCGAGCGCGTGGAATTCCGCGCGAGCCTGTTCGGCGACGGAGCGCGCGTTCGAGCTGCCGATCGTGTGCAGGATCATCGCGCGTTCGAGTCGGTACACTGCGGCGAGGTAGCGATCGCGCGTGCGCACGGAAGCTTCGAGCCGCTCCAGCATATGGATCGCACCTTCGGCCTCTCCGGCAGCCGCAGCGAGACGCGCGGAGAAGAGCTGAAGTGCCTCGGCGCTTTCAGTGAGACTGTCAGGATCGGAGCTGACGAGTGCGCGAGCCGCACGCTCGGCCGCGACAGCACCGCTGAGGTTCTTCAATCGCAGCCGCGCCGTGCCGATTCCGCAGTGAGCTATGACCTGTTCACCGGTGTATCCGGTATCCGTCGCACTATGCAGCATCTGCAGCCAGCGCATCTCTGCATCGTTCCATTCGCCTCTGGCCTCGTGCAGCTCTGCCAGATTCATCAGCGGTGACAGCATACTCACCGGCGCACCGAGTCTGCCGAAGATTCTGATGGACTCGAGCAGACGGGCTTCGGCGTCCTCGTAGCGGCCGATAATGCGGAGCAGTGCACCGAGGTTCGAGCGCGTCGAAGCGGCACGCATCGAATCTGCTATCTCATCGAATATCCCGGTCGCCGCTTCGAACTCCGCGGCGGCAGTCGTATAGTCGCCGAGCAGCACGCGGGCGAGTGACAGATTGCTCCGGCACGCCGCTTCCCTGCCGCGATCACCGAGCTGCGCATAGAGCGCCGCGGCAGTCTGCATGTCGATCATTGCAGCTGCGGGATCGCCCCCGAACGTGAGGGCGAGGCCGAGGACCTCGTGCCCGCGCGCGAGCAGCACTGGATCGCCAACCCCCTGCGCGATTTGGAGTGCATCGCGGGCGAGCCCAACATCCATGGACTCGGTCGTTCCGGGCAGAACGATCATCTCCCAGATGATGCGGCACTCCTCCGCGTGTTGCTGCAGCTCCGCCGCCTCGCGGCGCAGCGCGTCCAGGCGTGGCAGCAGCTCATCGAGGGGGAGCGATCCGACCGCGGCCTCCACCTTCGCGCGCTTGCGGCGGACGCGGAGCCGGTCGGCGGAGGCGGTGGCCGGGAGGAGTGCGAGCGCCTCATCGAAAGAGTCGACCGCTTCGTCAGTGCGCCCGATGGAGTCGTACTCGTCACCGAGCCGCTCCAGCACGAGAATCTTCCGCTCGGGATCCGCGGCGTTGCGAAGCGCGCGCTGGAGCTGCTCCAGCGCATCCCAGTGGGCGTAGAGGCGACTCGCGCGCGCCGCAGCCGTGATTGCGTATTCGTGTGCCTTGTCCGACTGACGTCCCTCATCGAAATGCAGCGCGAGGCGCGGCGCTGCGGTCACTGAATCGGCGCCGTGCGTCTCCTCTAGGATCTGCGCCATCCGCCGGTGGAGCAGGATACGACGCTTGCCCTGGAGCCTGCTGTGCAGCACGTCCTGAATGAGGGAGTGCGCGAACCGGTAGACGCTCGCCACATCGCCGTTCGGCAGATCCTGCGTGCCCTGCATCTGGACGAGGCCGTGTACGCGAGCGATCGGGTCGAGCGCTTCCTCGAGCTCGAGCTCATCCGCGTCCAGCAGGCGCGACAACGAAACGGAATCGAACTCGTCGCCCTGCACGCTCGCATACTCGAGGATGCGTCGCGTCGCTTCATCGAGGCGGTCGAGCCTCTTCTCGATCGTGCTCTCCGCAGATCGCGGGATCTCGATATCGCGCGGCAGCCGCGCGAGCTGCAGCTCACCGAGATTGTCACGCGTGAACTCCTGGCTCACCAGCCAGCGCAGAAGCTCCTCGAAGAACAGCGCATTCGTGCCGGCGCGTCGCTCGAGCCATTCGAACAGCTCGGCGCTCGGAGCGGCGCCCGTGTGCAGGAGCACCAGATCCGCGAGAGCCTGGCGCTCGAGCGGCTGCAGCGCGAGCTCCTCCGCGACTCGGTAGCGCTCGAGCTCCTGCACGGCCTGGCGCATTGGGTGCTGCGATGTGTTGAGCTCCGCCGGTCGGTACGTGCCGAGCACGAGCACACGCTGATCGCCCAGGCGGCGCGCGAGGTGCGTCAGCAGCGCGATCGTCGCGCGATCCGCCCAGTGCAGATCGTCGAGGAACAGAACGACCGGTGCTTCCGCAGCGGCGGCGAAGAACAGCTCCGAATACTGGAAGAAGAACGCCTCCTCGCTCGGCGCCGATTGTGAGCCGCCGCCCGCGAACTGCTGCTTCAGCTCGGATGCCGTGTGCCATGATGCAGCGAGCACCTCGCCCGCCACGGGAATGGCTGCGACCCAGTACGGTGCGAGCTGCCGCGCAAGCTCGCGGAAGCTGCGGCCCCTGCGCTGGTCGCGCTCGCGTTCATGCGTCAGGAACCTGAACGCCTCCACGAACGGCTGGTACGGCTCGCCCGCGCCGTACTGCTCGGAACAGCCGGCACGGATGATCAGAACGTCCGGATGCTCATCGGCGACAATGTCGAGGAATCGGGACGTGAGCGTCGTCTTGCCTGCGCCCGGATCCGCGGAAAGAAAGACGACACCGCCCCGACCCGCGAGTGCGGAATCGAGGCGGCTTCGCAGGAGCTCCAGCTCCCGGGTACGACCGACGAATGCCGAGCTCACCGGCCTGCGCTCACAATGCGATCCAGCGTCCGTCGTTGTTCAGACGGACGGGGCAGGAGTCCGCGTCCAGCCCGGTGAAGTTCACGCCGCCGCGCAGGTACGCGGCATCCGAGCGTGATGGGTCGAGATGGTCGCGGTCCGTGTGGATATCGTAATTCGCCGATGTAACGCCCTCGGCACCACTGAGCACAAAGAACAGCGTATAGGCTCTCCGGCCGGATTCCACGTCGTCCGGCGCAGTCGGGTTCGGTGCGCAGTGTCCGGTGAACACGGGACCGCTGCCCCCGTTACCCGAACCGTTGCCTGTACCGTCGCTGACAGTACAGAGCTCCGGGTGACCTGCAGCGATCTCGAAGGATGCGCGGACCGTCTTCATTCCGCCCGTCGCCAGACGGTACTGCAGCGTGTATGTCCCCGTGCC
>DATABQ010000166.1:0-3044 GCA_036259495.1 Longimicrobiales bacterium
GTGACCAGGTCGAGACCGAGGTTTGTGCCCTTCTCGACTGCCGGGACGCCGTGCTCAAGCCATACGGGCGGCGGCGCATCGAGCAGGTAGTGGTCGAAGAACTGCTGCATCCGGATCGTCCAGTCCTTCCGGTTGACCTCCTTCGTCAGACCGTGGTCCTCGCCGTTGTAGTTGAGCAGCCACACGGGCTTGCCGAGGCGGCGCAGAGCGACGAAGTACTCGATGCCCTGCTCCCAGGGCACGGCGCCATCCTCATCGTTGTGCATCATGAGGAGCGGAGTGTTGACCTTGTCCGCCCAGAAGATGGGAGAGTTCTCGATGAAACGCATCGGCGTCTCCCAGAGTGAGCCGCCCAGTCTGCTCTGAGTCTTCTCGTACTGGAACATGCGGCTCATGCCGGTACCCCAGCGGATGCCGCCATAGGCGCTGATCATGTTAGCGACCGGGGCTCCCGCTTCCGCGGCGCGGAAGATATCCGTTTTGGTGATGAGATACGCGATCTGGTACCCGCCCCAGGAATGGCCCTGCACGCCCACCCGCTCTTCATCGACGAACCCGTGCTCGAGCAGGCTGAGCACACCCGGCACGACCGCGTTGAACGCACTCTCGCCCGGATAGCCGATGCGATACGGGATGTCGGGCACGAACACCAGATAACCGCGACTGACGTAGAAGCTGATGTTGATGCTCGCTCTGTCCGGGGCCGGCACGAAATGGTTGTGCAGATTATCCGAGAGCCGCTCGTAGAAGTAGACCATCATCGGATACTTCTCTGATGGATCGAAACCATCCGGCTTGTAGAGCACGCCCTGGAGCTTCGTGCCGTCAGCGGACAGCCAGTCGACGAGCTCGGCCGTACCCCAGCGGTACTCCGTCTGCTGGGGATTCGCGTTGCTGAGCCTGCGGGCATTCTCGAAGTTCAGATCGGACACCCACACATCCGGGAACTCACGGAAGTCGCTGCGCGTGAACAGAACCGCATCCGCGTCCCGCGCCTTCCGCGGCGAGCCGAACCGCTTGTCGGCCATGATGACGCGTGTCGGCGGCTGCGTGCCGTTCACGCGATCGCGATAGAAGCCGTCCTGCTTCGTCCACAGATGGAACGCGGACAGCAGCATGTCGTCACCCGGATCGATCGCCTGCTGATCGGGATCCAGCCGCTGATAGCGGAAGCGCAGGTTCTTGCGACGCCCCAGGCCTTCCGTGATGTTACGGGGCTCCTCGCGTCCGCTCGGATCGACCGCCCAGATGTCGTGACTGTCGTAGATCAGGAAACGCTCATCGTCCTCCGTCCAGCCCGCGCTCCCGTACGAACGGGGGAGCGACGGCGAATCGTGCAGCTCGTTGTGAACAGAATGCGGAACGCGTTCGGAAATGTTCACGATCGCGCGCGTGCGCGTGTCCATCGCAAACCACGCCAGCTGCTCGCCATCGAACCAGGTGAGGTAGCGGCCTTGGGGAGAAAGCGACGCGTTGCCCCGGCTGTACTCCAGCACGCGTGTTGCTTCGCCCGTCCGCACGTCGATCAGATACACGTCGCTGCCGCTCTCCCCCCACGAGATCTCCTGGCGGTACGGCAGGTTCGACGATCCCGCGGCGATATCGCCATCACCTTCCAGCGCAACACTCACGTTCGGGAGATCGGCGCGCTCGAGCTGCACAATCCGTCCGTCACGCAGATGCACCACCGCTTCGTACGTGCGATTACGCTCGCGCTCCGCCTGCAGCAGCTGCATCGGCTGGAGCAGCGGATCCTTCCAGTTCCAGATGTCTACGACGACCTTCTCGTCGTCGTCCTCGTCGTCGTCCTCCACTTTCGGCTCCGGTCGTGGTGCCGTGGGGAAGAAGATGCGCGAGCCATCGGGCGAGAACCGGATCCCGCCATTGTCAGGAATCCACGCGCCCTCGGGTATCCCCTCGGACGCGGGTGCAGCGATGACTCGTGCCGCATCGGCGCGACCATCCCAGTAATAGAGCTTCCACGCCGGATCGGTCGTGGTGTCCGCCTGTGCGAATTCGTCCACGTTCGATATGAATGCGACCTGCCGACCGGCGTCGTCGATTGCGATCTGCTCGTACTGCCCCTTGCCCGAAAGCAGGGTCGTGACGGAACCGCTCTCCGTGTCCATCGCATACACGCCGTCGGCATCGCCCGAGTCGTTCGATCGCGAATAGACCAGGCGTGAGCCGTCCGGCGAAAATGAGTAGCTGACGACATCCTCGATTCGCCGCTCCTGCCCCGACTGCAGGTTCAGGAGGACGGTGGCGTAGCCGTCTTCGCGCTTGCGATCGGGGCCGGTCTTTGCCGTGTCGGCTGCCGCTTCGGGCGCTGGCGGTTGCAGCGGCTGGCCGGGCTCCGGTCGCGGCGGCTCCACAGCTCCGGGTGCTGCCGTGCTGTCGGCTGCCGCTGAGTCTGCCTTCTCATGGGGGGCATTGCCCAGCTGGTATGCGACCCAGCCCCCCGCTTCCTCCGGCATGCGGAAGCTGCGGGCGCGGGGGATTCGCGTGATCGTCCCCGTCCGGAGGTCGAGGATGCCGAGCGTGTCCGGCGGCATCCGGTCGGCCGGTGTCTTGTCGCGCCGTGCCTGCTTCAGCGCCTCCTCCGCCGGCTTGATCGTGACCGCGACAAAGCGGCTGTCATCGTCGAAGCGGGGTGCCTGCGCCCGGTCGATGATGTGGCGGGCCTCGCCTGCTGCATCGACGATCGTGAGCGTCGGATCGCGCGCTTCGGACGTGAGCGCGAACAGCGCCCACCGCCCGTCGTTCGACAGCGCCTGGGCGCCGATCCGGTTCCAGGTATCGTACGCGTCGTGGTCGAGGGGCCGGAGTGCCGCGGATTCCATCTGTGCGGCCACGGGCGCAGCCATGCCGAGCGCGAACGCGATCGTCAATGGGAGTGAAGTGCGGACTGGAAGCATCGGCGCCGTCCTGAGGGATCTGCGATTGGGGTGGGTGACGGCGGAAATATGGTACGGCCCGGCGCGCGGGGAAAGCAGTCGGACGCGGAACCCATTCTGCAGAATGGGCCATCCAGACTGCTCGGC
>DATABQ010000167.1:0-3416 GCA_036259495.1 Longimicrobiales bacterium
AAGCCTCTGCGGAAGCGCCCACACCGGCAGAAGAGGAGGCGACGCCGGCGGGGACATCCGCAGCCGCTGCCGCGGGCAAGGGCGAGGGAGACCTCGCGGCGTCTTACGATCTGCTGCGGCGTGCCACCTCGGACCTGGTCCGGAAGAATGGACCGGCCGTTCGGGATTCAGATGTGAAGCGGCGGATCCTGGAGGTCGAGCCCGGCTGGGATGAGTCGGCGCACGGATTCAGCAAGTTCAGCCGATTCCTCCGACAGGCACACGATTCGGGTGTGGTCACGCTCCGGAAGTCGGATGGCGGCAATTACGACGTGCTGCTCGGCGATGGCGACGGTGGCGCTGAGGAGCCGCGCGCAGCACGTGGCGGCCGCTCCGATCGCGGGCGGGGCAGGGACAGGACTGATCGGCCCGACAGGGCAGCCGGAGAGCCGACGGCGTCAGCCGCGACGGAAGAGGCGGCGCCAACACGCGCGACGCAGGTGAGCGAGCCTCCTCGCGAGGAGAAGCAGCCAGCTGCATCGGCGAGCAGCGCGCCGGGGGCTACACAGGCGACGCCGGCTGCGGAACGGAAGCAGGAGGCGAGCGCAGGAGCGCGGCAGGCTGCCACCGGAGCAGCGGGCGGACAGGCTGCTCAGACAGCTGCGCTCGGCTTCAGGCGCGGTTCACGGGGGCGTGCGGCGCCATCGGGGCCGCCGCCGCTGCTGGAGGGCCAGACGGCGCGAGTAAGCTCTACCGCAGGCAGCGCCGCGCCGGCGGATGGGGCGGCCGGCGGGAAGACCACCGAACGCCCGACGGAGCCGACACGGGGTCGCAAGTCGCCCGCGAAGAAGGCGGCGAAGGCCGCGAAGAAGAGCGCCGCGCCGGCGAAGGCAGCAAAGACGGCCGCGAAGACGGCTGCGAAGGCGCCGCGGAAGGCCGCGGCGAAGAAGACGCCGAAGGGCGGACGCGTCAATGCAGCGGAGCTCGGGCTACCGACTGACGCGGGCGAGATCGCGAACTACATCACGGCGTACAGGGGAGTCGGGCCGAAGACGGTGCAGTCGCTGATCGAGGAGTTCGGCGCGGCACGCGTTTTCGATGCGCTCGAGACGAAGCGCGACGCGGTGCGGAATCTCGTTGGTGCGCGTGCGGATCGACTGCTGGAGGCCTGGTCCGAGGATGTCGCAGCCCGACGTGAGGGTGCGGCTCCGGAGGCGACGGCAGAGCCGCCGGCGGAATCGGGCGGAGCTGCGGGCGCTGCGAAGAAGAGCCGCACGCGCAGGGGCGGCAGGCGCGGCGGGCGCAAGGGACAGACTGCAGGCAAGTGAGCGGCAGTCGGCGAACGGGGGCATCGGCGCGAGGACCGCGCGCCGGTGCCCTTTCGGCATCCTGGTACGCGAGGGGCGCCGAGGTGGTCGCGCGCGAGCTGCTCGGTACGATCCTCGTCTCGACGATCGACGGGGTGGAGACCGCAGGTCGGATCGTGGAGACGGAGGCCTACATCGGCCCGCACGACGATGCGTCGCATGCGGCGGAGCGCATTGGCCGCACACATCGCAACGATGCGATGTACGGCGCACCGGGTATCGCGTACATCTACCGCATCTATGGCATCCACTGGTGTCTCAATGTCGTCACTGACCGCGTGGACTATCCCGCCGCGGTTCTGATTCGCGCGATCGAGCCGGTGCACGGGATCGAGCACATGCGTGCACGACGCACCGCGGGGCAGAAGCATCTGCCGGACACGGCGCTCGCGAGTGGACCGGGCAAGCTCGCGGCGGCGCTCGGCATCACGGGTCAGCTGAATGCGCACTCACTCGACCGTGCTCCGCTCTACATAGCGACGGGTGAGCGGGTCCCCGATGCAGCGACTGCGTCAGGTCCGCGCATCGGCATCACGCGCGCAGCGGACTGGGAACTGCGCTTCTGGGAGAAAGGCAGCCGCTGGGTGTCACGCTGAGGGGTATGCATGGCACGGCATCTGCGCCCCTCGCACGCGGTAACTCGAGAATTGAGCAGCAGGAGGCATACATGGCCACAGTACCAGGACCACGCCCGGACCGCCCTCTCCCCACGCCCGGCGTGCCGGCGGAGCGTCCGGCGCACGAGGAAGAGGAAGAACGCCGCGCCGCGCCCGAGCCTGCACCGTCCTGGGAGCCGGAGCCGTACGATCCGGAGCGGGAACAGGTCGAGCCTGAGCTTCCGGCGGCTGTCCCCTAGACGCAGGGTTTGTCCGTTACACCGGCCCCATTGACAGACAATGTCGATGGGGCCGCCGTGTTTTGTCACTGATGCAGGCCGGTGTACGTTGTATTGAGTCGATTGCGGCACACCCGACAGGAGAACCACGTGGACGCGGACGTCGCTCGTTCTTCCCGCCGCTCATTCATATCGCTCGTCGTCCTGCTGCTGACACTCCTGATTGCGCCGCCGCTCGAGGGGCAGACGATCGGGAGTATCATCGGCCGTGTAGTCGATGCAGCGACCGGTGACGGCGTCGAGGGCGCGGCCATCGAGGTGGTCGGCACGTCACTGCAGGCGGTGACCCGTGCGGACGGTCGTTTCATCATCGGCTCCGTGCCCCCCGGCGAGCGGACACTGCGCATCGAGCACCTGGGCTATCAGTCGCAGGTGCTCGAAGGCATCATCGTGCGCACCGGCCGTACACACGATCTGCTGATCGAGCTGACGTCCGCGCCGATCGCCGTCGAGGGCGTCACCGTGGAGGCGGAACGCGTCAGGCTGGTGGAGCCCGATGTGAGCGTGTCGCACGAAATCATCGTCGCCCGCGAGCTGCGGACGCTGCCGGTGGACCGCATCGAGCAGGTCGTCGAGATGACGCCCGGTGTTTCGGGCGGTCACTTCCGTGGCGGGCGGGTTGGTCAGGAAGTGCACGTCATCGATGGGATGGAGCTCAAGAACCAGTTCGAGGCATCGAGTGAGGGAGCCGGCATCGAGCTGTCGCCGACTTCGCTGGAGGAGGTCGAGGTCATTACGGGCGGCTTCGGCGCACAGTACGGCTCCGCGCTGTCCGGCGTGGTGAGCTATGTCACGCGGCGCGGCAGCTCCGAGGAATGGGAGGGCCGTGCGTCCGTGCTCACGGACCAGTGGGCACCCGAATCGATGTTCAGCGGGTTCACTGGAGTCTCCGGCTCTGCCGGCGGGCCGCTGTCGTTCCTGGGCGGCGGTGCTACGCTGTTCGTGGATCTGCTCGCGCAGGGAATGCTCGACGCCGAGCCGCGGGCACGCGGGCTCACCTGCCTGCGTGAAGCCGATGTGGAGGACGCGCTCGTCTCTCAGATCGAGACTCTCCGCGCGAACGCGGAGTCGCTGCTCTGCCCGTATGAGAGCTCGATGCTGCCGCACCAGAGAGGCGACAAGCTCATCGGTTTCGCACGACTCGACCGGCAGCTCGCACCCAATCTCCACTTCTA
>DATABQ010000168.1:0-3788 GCA_036259495.1 Longimicrobiales bacterium
GGATCTCACCGCCATCCGACGCGACGCTGATCTCGACCGTATACTCACCGGGAAGCAGATCGCCTCCGATCTCGACATCGTGAACGACTATCCCGCGCGCATCCAGATCGGCGCTACGTTCGAACTGGATCTCACGGATGCTGCTCCTGCCGCCGAATCGCTCGCGCAGCGCATCGATGTTGGACTGATCGGTGCGACGCACGATGATCGTCGTGCCGAGCGCCTCGTCCTGCTCGAGTCCGTACAGCTCGTAGAACAGCCGGAACGGCTGGCCCAGCAGCACGATGTGGTCGGGGTGCGGCGCCACACGATAGCTGCCGCGCGCGAGCGGTCCGGTCGTCCCCGGCTCGCCTATGACAATGCTGCTCATCGCATGCGCATTCACGGTGTCCGGAAGCGTCACACGTACGTCGGCGTAAGCTCCGCGATCCGCATCGGCGTCATCGACGGCGAACACGTGCAACTGCGCATCGCGAGGGTACCTCCCGGCCCAGCGCACTCCGACACCCAGAACGGCGTCCTCGTGCCGAACCGATGCGGGCACCGCAACGGCCGTGTCCTTCACCGCGGGCCGCCCGTTGGCACCGACGAGCGCGAAGTTCAACCTGAGCACGGCCGGTGCGCCTCCCGCACTCATATCGGCCGCAGGCACCCACGCAACAGTGCCGATCTCCGGACGTCGCTCAGCATCGCGGAACGCATACGATGCGATGCGGAGACGCATGGGATGCTCGAGGCGGCGCGGCGCGCTCTCCGTGCCGAGCATCGCGTCCATCTGAACGGCGTACTCCTGCTGCGCATCCTTGATCGCCTGAGCCAGCTGCGGAGCACCTGCCGTACATCCCTTCGCGAACGTGTCCATGAACCGGCTCCACGCAGCGCGATCTGAATAGTAGATGCTCGCGAATACACCGCCGCCCGAGGACGGTTGATGAGTGGTGATGGGCACGCGTCCGATCTGTGGCGGCAGACCGTTCTTGCCGCACCCGATGTACGGTCCGGCAATCGCCCAGTCGGGTCCGAGGTCGCGTGTAAAATGCACCATCCACGGCGGATTGCCGCGCTGGTATATCCAGCTGAGGTTCCGCGGCATGTAAATGAGCAGCCCGTCCGGCGTGCTGACGGCAGTATCCGGCTGCCCGTGCCGCAGCAGCACCTCGCCCCTTTCGTCCCACGCCGGACTGATGGCGAAAAGGATCTGATCATACGGCGTGATGCCTGGAACTGCCGGGCCGCGCTCCTCCTCCACAGTGCTGAACGACGCGACATCCCGATCGAAGGAGGCGAACGGGTTGAATGGATTCTTCGCCTTGCGATAGTGAGTCTGCGCGTAATGGGCGCGGCTCAGGTGCACACCGACACGCGCCCGGAGAAGACGCGCCGACGCGGCCGCGCTGCGTTCCCAGAAATCCTGTATCCACTCGCGGCGCATCGAGGGTGCGACGGAATCGTATGAAGCTCGCTGAGACAGCGGCAGGAGGAGAACGACATCCTCGGAAAAGCGGCTGAGCTGATCGTCAGGTGCGCGTGCGAGGCCTTCGAGGTAGACCACACCCGCGGTCATGGTATCGCCCTGCACGGCGAGGGCTTCGGCGAGCGCGTGCGCAGCGGGCGCGCACCGGGTCTCCAGTCCGCGCAGAAGGCGCACTGCTTCCCCCGCGCTGTCACGTGCAGTGAGCACGTCCGCGAGTGCGATGCGCGCGGCTACATTGGCTTCATCGTGTGCGAGAATGAGACGGAGCGCCGTCGAAGCTGCATCGAGCGCGCGATCGGATCTCGTTCCGAGTGCAGTGCGCGCGAGTGCGACACCGCTCAGCCATAGCGATGGATCGAGCTGTGCCGAGCGCGACAGGAAGCGCACCACGTTCGCCTCCGCCATCGTGTGCATGGTGAGCCGCCGGTGGCGGTAGCCACGCGTGTTGGCAGGATTCAGATCGGGAGATGCCGCGTGGATCAGGCCCATGATGAGCGACCGGGCTGCGACGTCGTGGTCTCCGCCCAGCGCGGTCGAATACCGGCGGCGCGCGGTAAGGAAATCGTCGCGGGTGCCGGTGCGCATGAATTGGGTGAACGCGGAAGCCATCCGCTCGGATCCGGAGCCGGCGAGGCGGTCGGCAGGCATGTGCGCGAGCACGAGAGCGCGAAGATCCGTCGCTGGATCGATGCATGGGGATGGAGCAGCAGCAACGATCAGTGCAGCGAGATGTGCCAGGAGCATGATACCTCTGCGCTGAAGGGCCGGACGGGAGGCGCATGCTGATAGCGCGTACAGGTGACCAGTGTTCCGTTTCCCCTGGACGGCGTCGTCTGGCAGCCCGCCGCTATGGAGTCCTCAGCCGCGGGTGCTTAGGTTGCGTGGCATGAACGAGCAAACACGCGTCGCCCTTGCCCGCATCCCGTACCTGATCGTGCTAGCCGTCCTGGCGCTCCCCACCGGAGCGGCAGCGCAGGCGGTGCAGCCATCCGCGGCCGCAATCGCGGAGATGAATCTGCGGATCGAGGCGGAGCTGGAGTCGCAGAAGATACCCGGCGTGGTCATCGGCGTAGCGTCGCGCGGGCGGCTGCTGCACGTCGGCACCTACGGCCTCGCCGATGTTGAGCTGCGCGTGCCGGTGACGGACAGCACCGTTTTCGAGATCGGCTCGATCTCAAAGCAGTTCACAGCGGCGGCGGCACTGCTGCTCGTGGAGGAGAGGCGGCTCGGCCTCGATGATCCGATCCACGAACATCTCACGGACCTGCCGAGCGAGTGGCTCGGCGTCACGGTCCGGCAGCTCCTCAACCACACGTCCGGCATCCCGGACTACGAGGAGATCCAGACGTACGAGGCCTATCGCTTCCGGTTTACGCCGCAGGAGATCATCCAGGTCGCGCACTCGCGGCCGATGGACTTCGAGCCGGGGCAGGGCTGGTACTACAGCAACACCGGCTACTTCCTGCTGAGCCTGATCATCGAGCGTGTCGAGGGGCAGCCGCTGGGTGACGTACTGCGCGAGCGGATCTTTGCGCCGCTCGGCATGAACCAGACGCGCATGGCGGATCCCGAGGACATCATCCTGCACCGGTCCGAGGGGTACTGGGTCGATCGCATGGACCGGCACCTCATGAACCGCGACCCGACACAGACCTCCTCCACGCTCGGCGCGGGCGGGCTGCTCTCGTCCGTTCACGACATGGCGAAGTGGGATGCGGGGCTGAACGGCAACGCGCTGCTATCGGACGCGTCGAAGGCCGCGATGTGGACGAGCACGATCCTGCCCGACGGCACCGACACCGGCTACGGCTTCGGCTGGGTCATCCGCCCCTACCGGGACCGCCGCGCCGTCTCGCACACCGGCCAGGTGTCTGGCTTCGTCAGCAGCTTCACGCGCCTTCCGGACGACGAGCTTGCGATCATCGTGTTCACGAACCGGTACCGCGTGAGCGGCAGCCGCATCCGCGACATCGTCGCCGACACGTTCCTGCCGCCCGGCTGATCGATCGGGCCCGGGGACCCCGCGACCGTCATCAACCCCCTTGCTGGAGCACGGCCCGGCACTGCATCATTGAAGACCAGCAGCACCCCTCTCACCGCAGTGTCCTCATGTCGCTCGCGATCCAGGCCGCGGGTCCTTCGGAGCCCGCGCTGTCGACCGTGGCCGGGCCAGCAGCAGCCCCGCAGTCCGAGCACGCCATTCTGCAGTCGGTGGTGCGAGCTGCCACGGACTTCCTGCATTCGACGGAGCTGAAGGACAGTCTGCACACGCTGCTGGCTCGGCCACGGTCGACAGCGCGGGCTCCGAAGGACC
>DATABQ010000169.1:0-2181 GCA_036259495.1 Longimicrobiales bacterium
GCTTGTAGTCAGGATGGTCGGGGGCAAGGGAGCGGAGTCCGACGGGTGTCAGCAGGCGTGCGGCCACCGTATCGACAACCGGGCGCCAGTGCTCGCTGTCGAGCACGGGGTGATCGAGTGAGATCGCGAAAATCTGGTTCGGCCGGCATGCGCTGTCGTCGCCCTCCTCGCCGTCGACAATGTCATAGAGGTGGCCTCCCTCCTCATACCAGAAGCGGCGATTGAACGATTCATGAGCCCTCGCGGCGTGTTCGTCCAGTGTCGCTGCGGTGGTCATGTCGCCGGTGTCGTGGCACCAGCCTTCGAGCAGGCGCAGCGCATTGTACCAGAGCGCGTTCAACTCGACCGCCTTGCCGCGCCTCGGAGTGACGACCCAGTCGCCGACCTTCGCATCCATCCATGTGAGCTGCAGCCCTTCCGCGCCCTGTCGCATCAGGCCGTCGGCGGGATCGATACCGATGCCGAACCGGGTGCCCTGGAGGTGTTTCTCGACAATGTTCACGAAGATGGGCAGCAGATCGTGGATCAGCGTCGCGTCGCCGGTATGGCGGGTATATCGCTCCGCAGCGTGGAAGAACCACAGCGTCGCATCGGCGGTGTGGTAGAGTCCCTCTGTCGACTGGTCGGGGAACATGTTCGGGATGAGTCCGTCGCGGACGTACTGTGCGAAAGTGCGCAGGATGTCGCTCGCCTCTCTGAAGCGGCCGGTGGACAGCGTCAGTCCCTCGAGCGAAATCATCGTGTCGCGGCCCCAGTCGGTGAACCAGTGGTAGCCGGCGATGATCGTACGGAGCTCCCGGCCCGACGCCTCCGCGCGCGCCTGTTCCGCGACGCGGCCGGCCGGCTGCGTGATGAACTGGTCGGCGGCAAGCACGAGCTCGGCGGCGACGCCGGACTGCGCGGCGGTCGGTGCGAGCGAGATCAGCCGTCTGCGGCGCAGCATCTCGATGTCGCGGAGGTCCTCGAGCCCGGCACCGAGCACTGTGCTCCACGCCTCCGTTGACGCGATCAGAGCGACGGGAGCTTCGTGCGACAGCTCGGCACGCATGTACCCGGGGCTCCACAGCTCACCTACGGCGTCATATCCGCGATCGCGTTCGATACGATAGGCAATTCGCGTGTGACGCTGCGGCCGCACCACGAAAGCGGGCATGGCACCGCCTCGCTGCATCAGACGCAGCGGCGGCAGTGCGCGCAGTCCTGCGTGCAGCTCGAACTGATCCTCCGACGCGACGATTCGATATGGCTCCAGAATCGGTATGTCGACGGGCGCCTCGTGCGAGCGGAAGTGAACGGACGGGCGCAGGCGCAGTCGTACAGGTCCATCGCCTTCGATGAGACGGTACGTGATCACCGTCGTGTTCTGGAAGTGCGGCATCATGATCCGCTTCTCGATGAGGAAGCCGTCGACGCGGTAGCGCCACACCGGCAGGCCGGTATCGAGATGAAAATCCGAGAAGAACGTCGCACCGTACGCGCCTACGCCTTCCATGTTCTCACTGCCGAGCGTGACACGGCGGCCGCCGGGCAGCCGGAGCTCCTCGAGAAGATGGTTGAGCATGACGGTGCGACCGAGCGGCGCGGGCAGCGCGGCCACCAGCAGTCCGTGATAGCGACGAGTGACCGCGCCTGCGACCGTGCCCGACGCGTAGCCACCCAGGCCGTTCGTGACGAGCCACTCACGCGTGAGCAGCGGTTCGGGACTCTCCGGTTCCCATTGCGGAGCACGAACGAGCTCAGACATTCGAGTCACTCCCGGTCGTACGAGCAGATGCGAGTACGGTGGCGGATCGTGCAGGTATCATCCAGCCGTCCTTCAGCTCGGGGTGCAGTGCGCCGCGGCCGCCATAGCCCACGTCTTCGGTGGAAAACAGCAGCCGCCACGGTTTCCCGTCCGGCGCCGCGAGGAGCGGCTCGGGTATCACGCGCAGATGCAGGTCCGAGCCGAAATTGACGACCATGAGACGGGCGTCGCCGTCATCCCCCATGAAGCGGAGCGCGAGTGCTTCCACACCCAACACCGCGCCCTCGACACATGCGCCATCCTGGAGTGCAAAGACGCGGTCGCCGCGTGACAGTGCGATCAGATCCCGGTGGAGGTGCAGCACGTGCGCGTTTGTACGGCGTTCACCGTGATCGAGCTGGCACTGCTCGAACACCTCGCTCAGGGATGGATCCACG
>DATABQ010000170.1:0-7921 GCA_036259495.1 Longimicrobiales bacterium
GGCGTCCGCCCTCTTCACAGCGATCGCGGAAGATGCGGCGCCACTGGCCATCCTGGCTCATGCCGACGGCTTCGAACCACGCGTCGCTCACGCCATACACCTGCAGGAGCAGCTCGGGTGTGCCGTCGCGGCTCCAGTCGAGGTAGTCGACGACGCGAGGCGCGGCCTTCCCCGTTTCCGGATAGCTGCGGAAGGCGACATAGGTAGTGTCATAACCCGTCTGACTGCTCGTCGGGGCGAAGATGGAGAACAGGGAATACCCATCGTTGTCGAGGCCCGGCCCGAGCGTGTCGCCAACGAGCAGTGTGGACGTGTAGGCGTTCGTACCGCCGGGGCCGGTCGGGAAGACGGTGATCTGCTCGAGTGCGGCCGCCCAGTTGCCCGGCAGCTCGGCGCCGCGTGTACGCACCGCCCGCTCTGCCAGGATCGGTGCGATCCGCGCCCGCACACCCGGCGGGACCTCCGGGCGATCGGCGCGCGGCGGGACGGTGGGCGCATCGGCCCGCGCGAGCGCGAGGAACTCGACCGCCGTCACATCGCTCGACAGCTCCAGCGCACCCGACGCGGTCGGCAGCAGCGGACATGTCGGCGTCTCCGGCACGCCGGCATTGTGCACCACGAACGTGCCCGCGCGACGGCCGCCGCTGAACAGCGTGAACTCGCCGCCCTGCCTCATGAACTCCGCGACGAAGCGGCCGGCGTACGTCGAGGGGTCGCCCGCGGAGCGGATCGGCATGAGCGAGTCGCCGCTGATCTGACCGACCGGCGTCATGAATCCGCCCTCCGCCGTGCGCGCGACGTAGTAGAGGATGGGGTTCGTCGGCAGCGGCTCCACCCCTGCCTCTTCGCTGCCCTCCGGCAGAGCCTCCGCCTTGGGCGGCGGCGGGACGACGGCGATGTCGGTACCGCCCCAGCTCACGTTGTCGCAGCCGGTCAGAAGAATTACAATCAGGCCGACCGCGGCACGGGCGTTCCGGTTCACTGGCTTCATGGCTCCACCTTGCTCCACCCTCGAATGATCCCGGACAAACTGGGACTCGCGCTCTCCGCTGGCAATCGCCGGACCACGAGCGGCCCAGGGGGCCGGATCGCCAGAGGCGGATCGCCGGGGGCTGCCCCGGACGGCCAGGGGCGGACCCGGTTTTCATCGTTCACGCTGGCCCAGGCCGACATGCCGGCGCCCGCTTCGCACGTGCCGAAAGCTTCGATTGTGATTTTTCCATGCGTAGAGCGGCCAGCGTGAAGAAGTGAAACCAGGTCCGCTGAAGCCGGGCCCGCCCGAGTTCCGCCATGTGCTCGCCCACTGGAGCACCGGCGTCGCCGTCGTTGCGACACTCACCCGTTCCGGTGGTCCGTGCGGCCTCACGGCCACCGCCGTCGCCGCTGTATCCCTCAGCCCGCTGCTCGTGCTGGCCTGCATCGAACGCGGCGCCGATTCGCACGACGCACTCCGCGCAGCCGGTGTGTTCTCGATCAACATTCTGGACCGTGACGGCGAAGCCATCGCACGACGGTTCGCCGGCAGCGATGGTTCGGCGAAGTTCCGCGACGTCGCGCACCATGTCGAAGCGAGCGGTGCTCCCGTCCTCGACGAGGCGCTCGCCTGGGTGGACTGCCGCGTACACGCCGCATACGATGGCGGCGACCACACGATCTTCGTCGGGGAAGTCTTCGCCGCCGGAGCCCGCGAAGGCGAGCCTCTGGTCTACCATCGCGGCAGGTACGGGCGACTGGCGGAATGAGCGCTGCACTCGCACGCCGCAGCACGTTCGCTGCACTCGCGGTCGGCCTCACGCTCGGTGCAGTCGCCAGTTGCGGCACCGCACTGCTCCTCTACACGGGCCAGGGATTTCTCCGCGCCGCAGGGCTGCTCGTGTCGTCGACCATGATGGCGCTCGCTGCCGGCCTGTGGGCGGGTGCACCCGAGCCCGCTTCCCGCACACACCGCACCGCACGCGGCCGCTGGATGGCACTGCTTGCGGCACTCATCGCGGGCGGTCTGTTCGCCGCCTTCTGGAGTGGGCGCGCACAGCTGCGCGAGCTGGCATGGGGCGGCGCACTCGCAGTCCTGCTCGAGCTCGCGCTGCCTGCATACGCGGCAGGCACGCTGCTGGCCGCGCTGCACTCGCGCGATCGCCGGGCGGGCGGTCCGGGCAGTGCCATCGCCGCCGCCGCCATCGCGGGGAGCGCCGTCGGCATTCTGCTCGCCGCGACGACGCTCATACCGAACCTCGACCCGTACGTGAACTACTACGGGGGCGCGGCGCTGCTCGCGCTCGTGTCCATCTACGATCGCTCGAGCACGGCCGCGTCCCTCGACAACGGAGCCACGCACATGACTGACCGCGTCGTCATCGTCACAGGGGCCGCCGATCCCGACCAGCTCGGTCATATCATCGCACGGCGCTTTCTCGATGCCGGCGCGCGCGTCGTGATCAGTGCACGCTCGGAGTCGGTATCGGATGCAGCGGCTTCGCTCGCGTCCGCCGGCGATGTCCTCGCCGTGCGCGCTGATCTCACGAGCGATGAAGATGTCGCACGCCTCGTCGTTGCCACGCGCGAACGCTTCGGCAGGCTCGACGCCCTCGTCAACGTTGCGGGCGGATTGTCCGTCATCGCGACCGTCGAGAACACCACGCCGGAAGAATGGCAGCGTGAGATCGAGCGCAATGCGGGGACGGCACTCCGCCTGTCGCGTGCCGCACTGCCGCTGCTCCGCGAGAGCCGCGGCGCGATCGTCAACTTCACATCCCCCGCTGCCGAACGTGCACCCGCGAGGCTCGCCGCCTACAGTGCAGCCAAGGCCGCAGTCAGCGCGCTCACGCGATCCCTCGCGATCGAGGAGACGGCAACGGGCGTACGCGTGAACGCGATTGCGCCGGGCATCATGGATACCGCACAGAACCGTTCGGAGATGGGGGAAGGGGCGAAGTACGTCAGGCGTGCCGATGTGGCGAGTGTTGCGGTGTTCCTTGCGGGTGCGGGCGCGGCGGGGATCACCGGAGAGACTGTGCACGTGCTCGGCGATACGATTCGATGACTGCCCCTGGCACTTAACGTTCACCTCCCACGCGAAACGGCAGTGGCTACTCGACGCGGGCCTCGCGCGCCAGCAGCACCGCAGCACTCACGACCAGCACCATACCTGCGAACTGGAGTGCATCCATCCGCTCGCCGAGCAGCAGCGCAGCCAGGAGGGCGGCAATGGCAGGCTCTATCGATGCGAGCATCGCCGCCGTGCTCGCGCGCAGGTGGCGGAGCGCTGCCATGTACAGTGCATAGGGCAATAACGTCGGCACCAGACCGAGTCCGATCAGCAGCAACGCCTGGTCAGGTGCGCGCATGAACGGCGTGATGGGAGACGCGACGATCCAGAGGGACAGCGCTGCGAATGCGAAGGACCAGAACAGCGATGCCAGCGGGCCGTAGCGCTCCGTCGCGACTTTGCTGAACAGGGTGTAGAGGGCGTATCCCAGACCCGAGCCCAGGCCGAACAGGAGGGCGGTAGACGAGAGCGGCACCGCGCCGCTCAGGACGGAGCCGGCAGCACCCGTGACGAGCAGCACCCCCGCCAGCACGAGCAGCAGAGAGAGAGCCCGGATGCGATCGAATCGCTCGCGCCACAGCACTGCCGATATCAGCACGACGAACGCAGGTGCCGTGTAGAGGAGCGCGACTGCGATCGATACCGTGGTCCGCTCGAGTCCGCCCAGGAAGAGCAGTCCGAACAGCGCGAAGCCCAGGATCCCGTACGCGGCAAAGAACGGAATGGAGCGTAGCGGCACGCGCACGCCGGCACGTGCCGTACCTCTGCGGAGCGTCTGCAGTGAAGCGACCAGCAGCACGCCGGCGAAACCCACCGCCGCGCGCGCACTCGCCACCTCGAGCGGCTCGAGGCCGGCCTGGTAGAGGAACTTCGCGAATATGCCGAACGTCGCCCAGAGCGATGCGGCGCCCAGTACGAGCGCCGCGCCGACTATTGGGCGTCGGTCGGACTGGCGTAGCGCATGTTCGCCAGATCCAGCCACAGATTGCCTCGCACCAGGTGCCGTTGTGCGTCCTGCGGCCGCCCGAGTTTCTCGTAAACGAGCGCCATGCCCATGTGCGAGTAGCCGTAGTACGCCGGGATCCCTTCGGTGGCGATGTCGACCCAGTGACCCCATTCATCCGGAATGCCGCCGCGATGGATGAAGACATCGGTGAGCAGCGTTTCCGTCCGCGGCACGTCGATGTACGGCCCGATGATGCCGGTGAGCCCGCTCGGCGGCACCGCGACGATGCCGCGTGCTGAATCCGGCTGCACGGGACAATCGTTCAGCTTCAGCGCGACGCCCTGCCGGATCAGATATGGCCGCAGCTGCAGCTCCTCGTAGGCCTGCGTCGTCATCGCGAAGTAGATGGGGCGATCGCCCATCGACGACTTGATGATCTGCGCGAGGAAGAAGTCCGCTGGAACCATCACAGTATTCTGCGGCAGCTGTGTCTCGATGTTGCTCGCGCTGTACGTCTGGGCCTCTTCGAGGCGGAACGGCGGAGTGTTCGTCACCTCTTCGATCTGCGCGTCCGTCAGAGGGAGAATCGACTGCGTCGGCGCGCCCCCCGTCCGTTCCACGGCGCTCACGCCCGGCTGGTCGCCCTGCATCACGTACTGCCGATAGAACGCAGGTCCTTCCTCCGGCTCGTACGGCCGCTGGCAGATGATGCGCGTGGGATCTTCGGATGGCGCCTCACCCGGCTCGCACGGCTGCGTCAGGTCGCGCAGCTGGCGCGCATACCACGGTGTGTTCAGGTAGCTCATCACGATGACCGTGACGTCGCGCCGGATGCCCTCGGTCTCCTGCAGGTACCAGAGCGGGAACGTGTCGTTGTCGCCGTTCGTGAACAGCACGCCGTACGGCTCGACGCTCATCAGCAGGTTGTACGCCCAGTCACGTGCAGCATAGTCCGAGCTGCGATCCGCCCACGACCAGTTCGCGAACAGTGGAATGAGCGCAAGCACCAGCACGGGCGCTGCCTTCCACGATGGCCGCAGCGATGCGACGCCCCGATCGAATACGCCGCCGCGAATGGCGTCCGCGCCTCGCGACATCCGCTCCGACAGCCACATCCACACAGCGGCGATACCGATGCCCGCCCAGACGCCCCAGAGTGAGAAGCTGACGATGAAGAAGTAATCGCGCTCACGTACCTCGGTGACCGCGCGGGTCACACCGGGATGCGAGAAGCCGTACTTGAAGTTCAGATAGAACGTGAGTCCGATGGAGAGTGTCACGAAGAGAATCGCGAAATACACCCAGCTCGTGCGGTCACGTTTGAAATGCGACCACGCACCGAACAGCCCGAGTCCCACGAACAGCAGCGTGAACAGAACACGTACCGGACCGAAGAAGGATGACAGCCCGTTCACGGACCGCGCCCACTGCCAGTCGAAGTACTGTGCGTAGGTCGCGTACTGCGCTGTGATCAGGCCCGCGCCCCGAGAGACATCGTAACCCTGCGCGTATGCGATCGGATTGTTGAACACGGAGGGCTTGTCGTACTGCCGGCGCTGCAATGCATCCGACAGCTCGTCGCACCCTGCACGTCCCATCGTCGCAACGCTGACGATGGCGGAGCCCACTGACTCGCACGTCGGATCCGCTTCGTTGATCACCGGATCCAGGCCCGCGCGGATCGGCAGGTAGAGATGCACGGACAGCCCGAGCAGAACGGCGAACAGTCCGGCCGCATACAGCCGCCAGTTCAGCAGTGTGCGCGGCTCCACCATCAGAATGAACGCGACGAGCGCCGGCGCGGCCAGGAACGCCATCAGGTGATTGCCGACCGACAACGCGAGGATGAACACCATCAGGAGGATCAGGTTGTCATCCTTGCCCTCGCCCAGATGGTCCCGCCAGCGGAACGCCAGCCACGAGAGGAGTGCGATCGTGAACAGCGATACCGTATAGACCTTCTCGTTCACGTTCGACTGGTTCCATACCGTAAAGGCCGTTGCGCTGACCAGCACGGCCGCCGACGCACCGATCAGGCGGAACACCCGGTCCGTCGAGTAGAACGAGAGGATGCGGTCGGCGAGTAGAAACCAGCAGCCGTGCGCGAGCGCGCTCATCATCGCGCTGAACAGGTTGATGCGCACGGCATGCGACAGTCCCAGCGGAGCCAGGATCAGGTCCCACGCCCGCGCCAGCACCACGAACAGCGGGTTGCCCGGCGGATGCGGGATACCGAGGATCGTCGCGGTCGCGATGTACTCGCTCGTGTCCCAGAACGCCGTGGTCGGAGCCAGCGTGATCACGTACAGCAGGAAGACGCCTGCCGTCGCGATCGCCGCGGCGAGGTACGGCGGGCGGTAGGGCTCCGCCGCGATGTCCGACCGCGCAGCTCCGCGGCGTGGCTCAGTCATTATGCTCATCTTCGTTTGTCGTCGTTCTCGGCGCAAAACGCGAAAGATAGGGGTACCGGCGGTGAGGCGGAAGGCGCGCACCGGAGGTGCGCCGTTCGGCAGAGGCACGCCGAAAACGGCAGCGGCCCCGGGCATGGAGCGGTGCCCGCTGGCGGAGCGGGTGTCAGGGAAGGATCGCGCGGCCAGGGCGTCAGGGATGTGAACGTGGTCACGGAGCGCCTTGCCGCACCAGCGGGTGGACAACCTTCCACGCCGCGCCGTCTCGGGCCGCTCATGGAGGATTCATGGCCTATTGTGCGGCGAAGCTTCCCATCCCGGCGCGGTGGGCCTGCGGACTGGACGATTAGCCGCGTATAGCGCGGCCAAACGTCCACGCGCACCGACCCAGCGCGGCAATTGGAGGGTTGCCGTGTTCAGGCGGTGGGAGATGGCCTCTCGCCGCCTGACTGCCCTGCTTCCGCGCGCGCCCTCGAGCCCCGCCTCAATACCGCAGAGACCGGTCCCCGTCGCAGACGCCGCTCTCGTTTCCCACCTCCCCGCCGACGCTTACTTTCCCGCGACCATGATCAATCTCACGTCCGATGAGCTTCTGGAGATCGCGCGTGAGGGGAACGCCACGGCGGTCCCCCTCATGCGATCCTTCCTCTTCGACGGCGACACGGCCGTCACCGCCTATTACAAGCTCCGGCGGCCTCCATTCGGATTCCTGCTGGAATCGCTGGTCGGCGGCGAGAAATGGGCGCGCTACACGTTCGTTGGGACGTCGCCGAAGAGCGCCTGGCGGCTGGACCGGGACGGGCGCGTGAGCGACTGGTCGCCGGACGGCGGCTGGACGGCACCCCGTAACGTCGCCGATCCGCTTGCCGAGATCGACAGCCGGCTGAAGGCGGTGCGCGTGGCGGAAGTGCCGGGAGTGCCGCGCTTTACGGGCGGCGCGCTCGGCTTCCTGGGCTACGATGTGGTGCGCCACATGGAGACCCTGCCGGACGCACCGCCTGCATCGCTCGACCTGCCGGATGCATTACTCGTATTCACGGACACGGTCCTCGCGATCGACAACATCTACGGTCGTGCGCATGCCGTCACGCTCGTGGAGGTCGAGGGAGCCCGGGACGACGAGCTGCGGGAGCGCTACGACGAGGCCGTCGCCCGGCTGGATGCTCTCGTGAGCGCGCTGGTCGATCAGCCGGGGCCGCGGCCGCTCCCGCTGCCAGCGGCGGCGGAGGACGTGCCGTTCGAAAGCAGCTACGAGCAGCACTCGTTCGAAGGCGATGTGGAGCGGATCCGCGATTATGTCCGCGCGGGCGACGCATTCCAGGTGGTGCTGAGCCAGCGACTGAGCATGCCTGCGACGGGAGATCCGTTCGATCTGTACCGGTCGCTGCGCTCGCTGAACCCGTCGCCATACCTCTATTTCGTCGAGCTGGATGGCATCGCGCTCGTCGGCTCATCGCCCGAGGTGCTGGTCCGCGTGGAGGACGCGACGGTCACGGTGCGGCCGATCGCCGGCACGCGGCC
>DATABQ010000171.1:0-4336 GCA_036259495.1 Longimicrobiales bacterium
TACGGACTGAGCCGGGCGTATCGGCGGAGATCGACATGGCCCGTGAGGAACGAGCTGCTCGCGGTGCGGCTTACCGTGGCGCGCGTCTCCTGATCGAACGAGCCATGGTTGATGAGCGTACCGCCGAGTCCCTGTTCGAGGCGTGCATCGATGAGCCAGCCGGCGGACGGATCGCGTTCCTCGTTGCGCGTGTCGTAACGCAGCGACGCAGTGAGTGAGCGGAGGGCACCTTCCGCGATGCTCGCCTCCGGGCGCCAGCCGGTGTCCGTGCGGAACAGCACGACAGGGTTCGCGATCGGTGTGCGCTCGTGCTCCTCGTCCATGTACTCGAGCTGAAGCGTCCAGGGTGTGCCGGGCCGCGCGAGCCGCGCGTATACGGACCAACCCTCGCGCTCGTAGTGGTCGCGATAATCATTGTGCAGCACGAATGTCGCGAGTGCACTCTCGCGGTCCGTCAGACCCCACTCCTCGATCGGCGCAATGACGGAGATCAGTCGCGCGCCGAGACTCAGTCCGAGGTCGGGCCCGGTGAGCTGCTCGACACGCACGTCATAGCCGAGGCGCTTCCGGTCCAGACCCCGGGGCACGGCAGTGCGTGCGATGAGCAGCGCACGTGCGTTGATCGGGTGCGTGCCGCCGAAGCGCACGAGCGGACCGGCAGCGACCGGCAGGCCCTCCGCACGATTGTACGCGCCGTACGATGATGCCTGGATCTCCGTCCTGCCGAACGCGAAGTCGCGTCCGGTGGAGAGCCCCTCCTCGAGATCGGGCGGCACGTAAGCGATGACACCGTCGAGGTGACGATAGCGTAGCGGCTCGCGGTAGACACGCACGACGCCCGCAATACTCCCCGGCGGAGTGATGGCCACTTCGCCGCCGGCCACCGTCGCACGTCCTGCGATGCTGCCGCCGGGCAGCACGAGGAGATCGCCATTGATCACGACGACGTCGCCGTCCACCGCGCCTTCGACTGTGAGCGATCCGCCGAGTACGGCGACGCCCCCGCGCATGACGGTACCCGGCCCGATACGCGCATCGCCGGAGAGGCGCGTCGTCGTCTCCATGTTGTGAAACTCGACGAGCCGTTCGGCTGCTGTATCGGGCAGGAGCGATGCAGTGATCTGCTGAGCCGCGGCAGGCGCGGCGGCCGCGAGAGTCGCGACGCACGCGCCGAGAACAGCGCGGCGCGCGGAACTGTGTCTGTTCATCGCTCGATCCCCAGTCTTCGCATTCGACGGTACAGGTTCGCGCGGTCGGTCTGGAGCCGGCGAGCGGCATCCGCGACACTGCCGTCGCATGCATCGAGTGCCTGCTCGATCAGGTCGCGTTCGAACGCGTCGAGGCGGTCGTGCAGCGGCCCATCCTCGTTTGCGGACGCGGGCCGTGAGTCAGCGTCGGCAGCCAGGACCGCGGCGAGCTCGGGCCGTCCCACCTCGAGGCCCGGATAGAGGATGGCGAGGCGTTCACAGACGTTGGCCAGCTCGCGCACGTTGCCCGGCCAGTTGTAGCGGCTGAGTGCATCCAGTGCGGCCGGACTCAGGACAGGCGGTGCGAGGCCATGGCGCTGCCGCAGCCGGGCCATGAGGTGCTCGACCAGCTCAGGCACATCATCGAGCCGCTCGCGCAGAGCGGGCATGTGGATGCGTAGTACGTTCAAACGATAATAGAGGTCCTCGCGAAAGCGACCCTCCGCGAGATCGCGCTCGAGGCTGCGGTTCGTCGCCGCAACCACCCGGACGTTCACTCGGATCGGCGACTGTCCTCCGACCCGCTCGATGGTGCCGGTCTCGATTGCCCGCAGCAGCTTGGCCTGTGCTTCCACGCCGAGATCGGCTACTTCGTCGAGGAACAGGGTGCCGCCGTCGGCGAGCTCGAACCGGCCACGCCGCGATTCGTGGGCGCTCGTGAACGCGCCGCGCTCATGGCCGAACATTTCCGACTCGACGAGCTCGCGCGGTATGGCGGCACTGTTGACGCGGACGAACGGTCCCGCCGCGCGCGGCGAGAGCTCGTGCAGCGCTGCGGCAGCCATTTCCTTGCCCGTGCCGCTCTCGCCTGTGATCAGGACGCGCGCTTCGGTCGGCGCAACCTGCTCGATGATCTCGCGCACGCGCTCCATGGCGCGGCTCGAGCCGACCAGACGCGCGCCCGCACTAAGCTCCGCGGTCAGCGCGCGCGTGAGATCGCGCGCCCGCCGCAGCTCGATCGCGCTCGCCACCGTGAGCAGCACGGCCTCTGCCGACAGCGGCTTCTCAATGAAATGGAAAGCACCGATCTTCGTCGCGCGTACTGCGTCGTTCAGCGTCGCGCGACCGCTCATCATGACCACGGGGAGTGCCGGGTGGGTGGTATGCAGCGTCGCAAGAATCTCCAGGCCGTTGGCGCCGGGAAGCGCGAGGTCCAGCAGCACTACGTCCGGCTCGCGTTCCGCTATCGCCACCAGCCCGTCCTCTCCCGACGCCGCCGCCCTCGCCGCGTGACCCTCCGCCTCCAGCAGACCCGCCAGGAGTCGCCGGATGTTGGGCTCATCGTCGACGATCAGGATGTCGGCCATGCTGGGTCAGCGACCGACCTCGAGCCGGGCAACGATCCCCGGTGTCGTCCCCGGCATCGGCCGCGCGGAAATGCATCGGACACGCGCGGAAGGGCCGTACAGCAGTCTCACCGGAAGCACGGGTGCCATCGGCTGGGCTTCGTCCTCGTCACGGCACTCGCTCGCGTCACCGATAGTCGCGCGCATGATTGTCGCCGCGCTGTCCGCTGCCTCCGGCGTGGGACCATCGAGCGCGAGCAGAATCGCCGCATCGGCAGGCACGTCAGTCGCGATGTAGTTGAGCAGCGTCTGCACCGTCTCGCGGAGGTTGTCGCCCATCAGCCGCACGAGCATGACGTCGATGTTCCGGTATTCGTCGATACTGTACAGCGCATCGTGCATGTGCACGCTGCCTCCGCCCTCGACCGGCAGCACGAGCGATGTGTCGCCCAGGATCTCCAGCCGCGGTGTCACCATGAACGCGTAGCCGCGGCCGGTCGTAGTGCCCGGTCCGCTCAGATTCAGGCCGGCGGTTGCGGCCACATACCTGAACCACGCGCTGTCCTGGCGCTCTGCGGCGATCAGGACGATGTCGGCGCCCGCGCTCCGCAGCCGCTCGGCGACCGCGTCGGCATCCGCGTTCAGCGGCTCGAACAGCGCGGCGACGTCGTACTCCTCGGGGCTCGGGCCTCCCAGCCGCACGGCGCACGCGGCGAGGGAAAAGGCAATCACGGTCAGCAGTGCGGCGTTACGCGCGTGTCGAGTCATCAATGGCTCCATTATCGTGAGTCCGGGTCGAGCGGCAGGCAGCAAGAGTCGCGCTAAGAGGCGTCCGGTGCCGCCGGTGCGAGCGGCAGGTCCACAATGAATTCCGCGCCGCCGCCAGGCCGTGACTGCGCCGAGACGCGTCCGCCGTGCGCGGCCACGGCCTGACGTACCACCGCCAGGCCCAGTCCGGTTCCTCCCGCCTTGAGTGTGAAGTCCGGCTCGAACAGGCGCTCGATACGGTCGAGGGGGATGCCGTGGCCGCTGTCCGCGATCGATACGCGGACGTACGTATCGTAGACACCGAGACCCACGCTCAGCTCACCGGCCGCAGGTGTGTTCGCATCCATCGCTTCGACTGCATTGCGGATGAGGTTGCGGAACGCGCGCTGCAGCGCGTCGTAATGTGCGCGAATGAGCGGGAGATTACCGTCCGTTCGCAACTCCACATGGATATGCGACGGCACATCGCTCTCGAGCATCCGCTCCAGCAGCTCGCGCAGATCGACGTCGCTCGCCGGACCGGTGGACGGCCGGCCGAGCACGGCGAACTGGCGAGCGAGCTCTTCCAGCCGCCCCGTCTCTTCACCGATCACATCGAGCGGCTCGCGCAGCACGCCTCCGGCGTCGGGATGTCGTTCCAGGCGATGCGCTGCCAGGCGGAGCGGTGTAAGCGGGTTCTTCATCTCGTGCGCGACTCGCCGCGCCATCTCCCCCCACGCACGGACGCGTTCGGTCTCGAGTGCGCGCGCGTGAGCCTCGGCGATTCGAACGGACGCAGCTCGCATGGCTTCGCGGAGCGCGCGTACTTCGCGCACCTCGCGCGCCTCTCCGGCGCTCGGCCCGGGCAGAGGACGGGCCGCAGCGAGCTGTTCCGCCCACCCGGCCAGCTCCTTGATGGGACGGGCGAGCTGCACGGCCAGCCGGCGCCCGACCCAGAGCGCGAGTCCGGTGAGAACGATGGCGAGAACCAGCGCCAGCCAGGGCAGCGCGGAGCCCAGGCGTTCGCCGAGGAACTGCCAGCGCCGCGCAAGTACG
>DATABQ010000172.1:0-2543 GCA_036259495.1 Longimicrobiales bacterium
GCACATACCGGGGCCGCTGATCATGGTTCTGCTCGAGGGAGTGGAACGAACGCGAATTCTCACCGGTGGAATACCGCGGGAGATGGAACCGTGCGCGTCAGGCGCACTCCCCGCGACCGGCGCATTCGGCGAACCCCGCAGCGCTACCGCGGCTCTGCTCCTCCGCGGCTCTGCGTGAGAATGAGCAACCCACGTTGCATGGACGCGCACCACGCGCACCCCACCCGTGCCCTACTGGACCGGGCCCGAACCGCGAGGGTATAATTCGCCGGATGCAACGAGCCAGGAGGTAGCCGCAAATGGAGCGAATGAAAGTATTCCTGCTGATGGCAGGTCTGACGGCGCTGCTGGTGGTGCTCGGCGGCGCAATCGGCGGGCAGCAGGGAATGATTCTGTTCTTCGTGCTCGCCGCAGCGATGAACTTCGGAATGTACTGGTTCAGCGATCGCATGGTGCTGAAGATGTACAAGGCGAATATCATCGATCGCGAGGCGGCACCGGAGCTGTACGACATGGTCGACAGGCTGCGCCAGCGTGCGGGTCTGCCGATGCCGACCGTCGCCATTGCACCGTCCGAACAACCGAACGCGTTCGCCACGGGCCGCAATGCCGAGAACGCCGTCGTGTGCTGCACGGCGGGTATTCTGAAGCTGGTGAGCCGGGAAGAGCTCGAGGGCGTGATGGCGCACGAGCTCGCGCACATAAAGCACCGTCACATGCTGGTCGGTACCGTCGCGGCGACGATGGCCGGCGCGATCGGCCTGGTCGGCAGCATCGCGCGCTGGGGAATGATCCTGGGCACCGGGCGCGATGAAGGAGACAATCCGCTGGCGATGCTGGCGGCGGCGATCGTCGCGCCGTTTGCGGCGATGATCATCCAGTTCGCGATCAGCCGTCAGAACGAGTTCCAGGCTGACGCGACGGCGGCACGTATCACGGGCCGGCCGATGGAGCTGGCGGGTGCACTGCGGCGTCTCGATGCCTACGCGAAGCGCATCCCGATGCAGGTCAATCCGGCCGCTGCACAGCTCGCAATCATCAATCCGCTGCGCGGCGGGACCGTCATGCGCTGGTTCAGCACTCACCCTGCGACGGAAGCGCGTGTGGAGCGGCTGCAGGCTCTCGCCGCGGATCCGCAGGTCACACAGGCCGCGCTCTGAGACCGCCCGGCGCGGCGACACCACTCGATCTCGCTACGGCCGGCCTCACTGCCGGTCGTACGCTCATCATCCTGAATCCGCAGGCCGGTCACGAAGACGAGGAGCGGATGCGGCGTCGTCTCGGCGGTGCGTTCGCGGCACGCGGCGCGGCATTCGATCTGACGACGACGCAGCACGCCGGCCATGCGACCGAGCTCGCGCGCGAGGCCGCGCGACTCGGGTATCGTAGCGTTGCAGTCTGCGGCGGCGATGGCACACTCGCGGAAGCAGCGACCGGCCTCGCCGGCAGCACCACACCCCTCGCCATAATACCGCGCGGAACCGCGAATCAGGTCGCGTACAATCTAGGCATCCCGCGCGCCCTCGAAGCGGCTGTCGACGTCGCACTCTTCGGCAAGCCCAGCAGCATCGATCTCGGCCGCCTTCATGATCGCGCGTTCGCGCTCGTCGCAGGCGCGGGCTTCGATGCGGCGGTGATGCAGTCGGCCACCCGCGAGCTCAAGGAGCGATGGGGATTCGGTGCCTACATCTACGCCGCCATGAAGGAGGCGCTCACGGCGGGGCCGCGCACGTTCCAGATCACCTCCGACGGCCGCCACATCGAGGTGCAGGCGGTCTCCGTGATGGTCGCGAACGTGGGCGAGCTGTTCACGCGCTGGCTGCCGCTCCGATTCTCGCTCGCGCCGCAGCCGACCAGTGCGTGGCACGACGGCCTCCTCGATGTGGTCATCGTCTCGCCCCGCAACGCGCCACAGCTGGCGGAGGTGCTGTGGCGTTCGGCCAATCGCAAGTTCACGGGCAGCGACAGGCTGCTCCACTTCCAGTCACACGAGATCACGATAGATGCGGATCCGCCCATCGCCGTGCAGGTCGACGGCGACCCGGCGGGACTCACACCGGTTTCGATTTCCGTCATGCGCGATGCGATGCGCGTCATGATCCCCTCCTGAGCAGCTCGCGGATGCCGGAGTCCGCCACCATCCAGCGGGTCACGACCGAAGACGACGTTGCGATCACCGTGCATCGCATCGGCGACCGCGCCGGCGTTCCCGTGGTCCTCGCGCCGGGCACGTTCTCGAACTGGAGCTTCTGGCTCGGCACCCGCGGCACCGGCTTCGCCCGCTACCTCGCCGGCCCTGGTTTCGAAGCGTGGGTCGTCGACCTCCGTGGCCATGGCAGCAGTCAGCGCCCCGCTCCCGGACAACGCTGGAACTTCGATGACTGGGGCAGGCTCGATCTCCCCGCCGTTATTCGCGCCGTGACTGCCGAAGGGCGAAGACCACTGCTGGTCGGTCATTCCGCGGGCGGCGCGTCCGTCCTCGCCGCGCTTGCCGGTGCGCCGGACGTCGAGCGTAAGGTGGCAGCGGCCGCTATCATCGCGAC
>DATABQ010000173.1:0-5722 GCA_036259495.1 Longimicrobiales bacterium
CCGGCGGACTCGAAGCCGATCAGAACGTGGCCGGCCTGGACGCGGTGTGCGCCGGGGCGGGCGTCCTCATCGACCATGCCGACAATGAAGCCGGCGAGGTCGTACTCGCCCGGCTCGTAGAAGTCCGGCATCTCGGCCGTCTCGCCGCCGAGCAGCACGCATTCATTGTCGCGGCATCCGATGGCGAGGCCCTCGACGAGTGACTCGACGATGTGCTGCTCGAGCCGGCCCATGCCTATGTAGTCGAGGAAGAAGAGCGGGCGTGCACCCTCCACGAGGATGTCATTGACGCAGTGATTGACGAGATCGAGACCGACCGTGTCGTGCCGTCCCGCCATCATCGCGACCTTGAGCTTCGTACCGACACCGTCGGCGCTCGAGACCATGACGGGCTTCCGGTAACCGCCCGGTACGCGGAACAGTCCGCCGAACCCGCCCGCGCGCGATACGACATCGGCCGTTCGCGTCGACTCGACGAGCTGCGCGATGCGGCTCTTGGCGCGGGCCGCGACCTCGCGGTCGACGCCCGCCGCGCCGTAGCTCAGACTCGCGCCATCCTCAGGCATGCACCTCCTCGAGGACCGGCTGCTCGAAAGCGGTGAGCTCCTGGAACTGACACACACGCTCGTGCACCTCGCGCGCGGTCAGATCGACCAGCCGCTCAACACCAAACTTCTCCACCGCGAACGAACCCATCGCCGAGCCGTAGATCATCGCGCGGCGCAGATGCACCGGATCGGCAGAGCCCGCACGCGCCAGATAGCCGACGAACCCGCCCGCGAACGCATCCCCGGCGCCGGTCGGATCGAACACTTCCTCGAGCGGATATCCGGGCGCGAAGAAGACGAAGTCCTTTGTGAACAGCATCGCGCCGTGCTCGCCCTTCTTCACCACCACCATCTGCGGACCGCGGGCCTGGATCCAGCGAGCGGCGCGCAGCAGGTTGTGGTCACCCGAAAGCTCACGGGCCTCGCTGTCGTTGACCATGAGCAGGTCTACTCGCTTCAGCAGCTCGAGCAGCTCCGGCCGCTTCCCCTCGATCCAGAAATTCATCGTGTCGCATGCAACGAAACGCGGCGAGCGCACCTGCTCCAGCACGTCCAGCTGCAGGACAGGGTCGATGTTGCCGAGGAAGATCCACTCGGCGTCGCGGAAGGAATCGGGGATCTTCGGCTGGAAATCCGCGAAAACGCCGAGTCTCGTTTCCAGCGTCTCGCGGCTGTTCAGATCGAAGCTGTAGACGCCCGACCAGCGGAAGCTCTCGCCTTCGTCCTTCGTGAGCCCGGACAGGTCGACTCCGCGCTTCTCGAGAAACGCGAGCTTCTCCATCGGGTAATCGCTGCCCACGACACCGACCAGCTGCACACCGCAGTAAAGCGACGCGGCAGCGCTGAAGAACGTGGCGGAGCCGCCGAGCGCGTCCGTCACGCTGCCGAACGGCGTTTCGATGCTGTCGAGCGCTACACTGCCGACCACCAGAAGACTCATTGGGCTTCCTCCCGCTGCATCTGCTCGGGCGCCGTCAGCCCGAGCAGCTCGAGGCCATTTCGAAGGACGATCTGCACCGCACGCGTGAGACTCAGTCGCGCTTCACGCAGCGCAGGATCAGTGACCAGCACGGCCAGCTCCGGATTCCGGCTCGGGTTGCCCGCGTGATACCATGAATTCACCATTCCGGCAGTGGTCTCCAGATAATCGCACACCACGTGCGGCGAGTTTGCGTCCGCCGCGCGCGCGACCACTTCCGGATACTGCACCAGCTGCTTGATCAGCTCCTGCTCCGCCGGCTCCACCAGCCGTGACACATCCGCCTCTCCCGTGACCGCCGTCCGCTCGACGCCCGCCTTGCGGAAGATGCTGCACATGCGGGCGTGCGCATACTGCACCTTGTATACGGGGTTCTTCTCGGAGTGATCCAGCGCGAGATCGAGATCGAACAGCATCTGCGCATCGCCGCGCCGCATCAGGAAGAAGTACCGCGCGACATCGGGGCCGGTCTCGCGAATCAGATCGCGCAGTGCCACGATGTCGCCTGCACGCTTGCTCAGCTTCACTTCCTCACCGCCGCGTACGATGCGGACCATCTGCACGATCTCGACGTCGAGGAAATCGGGCATGCCAAGAGCGCGGAGCACCGCCTGCATGCGCGGCACATAGCCGTGATGGTCCGCGCCCCAGACATCGATCACGTGCTCGAATCCGCGCCGTGCCTTGTCGCGATGATAGGCGATGTCGGGCAGGAAGTACGTGAAGGAGCCGTCGCTCTTCACGAGCACGCGGTCCTTGTCGTCGCCGAACGCACTCGAGCGCAGCCACACCGCACCCTCCGATTCGTACGTGAGGCCCCGGCTGGCGAGATCGTCCAGTGTCTCCTCGAGACGGCCCTCTTCGTACAGCCGCGACTCGGGGAAATACTCATCGAAGCGTACACCGAACTCGCGCAGGTCCCGGTCCTGTTCCTCGCGCAGTGTGCGCGTCGCACGCTCGCGCAGGACACGGAGGCGCTCGTCGCGCGGCATGGCCCTCAGCGCATCGCCCATCTCCGCCTCGAGCGACGCCGCCAGCTCGCGCAGGTACTCGCCGTGGTAGCCGCCCTCGGGAATGGCCGTCGGAGTGCCCGTCGCCTCCAGCCAGCGCGCCTCGAGCGACTCGGCGAGGCGGTCGATCTGGAGGCCCGCGTCGTTCACATAGAACTCGCGATGCACATCGTTGCCGACATACTCTAGCAGCGCGGCAATGGCATCGCCCAGCACGGCGCCTCGGCCGTGCGCGACGTGCAGCGGCCCCGTCGGATTCGCGGATACGAACTCCACCTGGATGCGGCGCCGGTCCGCGCGCTCACCGCGACCGAACGCGCGATCGGCCGAGATGATGTCGGCGACGCGTGCCTGGATGCTGCCGGCTGCGAGACGGAAGTTGATGAAACCCGGCCCGGCGATCTCGGCGCCCGCGAGGCCCGCAGCGGAGAGGTCGAGGCTGCCGACGATGTCCTGCGCGATGCTTCGCGGCGGCCGGCCGAGGCGGCCGGCGAGCACCATCGCCAGGTTCGTGGCGAAATCGCCGTGCTCCGGCTTGCGCGGGCGCTCCAGCAGCACGCGCACGTCGTCGCCGCTGCCGAGGCGGGCTGCGATCCGCTCCAGCTGCGCGACCAGCGCGTCGGTGGCCATCACTCGCCCTTGGACGATGCGGAGCCGGAGGAGCCGCTGCTCTTGGCCGCGTCCTTCGCCGGAGTGGCGTCCTTCGAGGGTGCAGCATCCTTCTTCGAGCTGCCGCCGCTGTCCGCGTCAGCCGCCTTTTTGTACGAATCGCTGCGGTAATCCGTGATGTAGAAGCCTGATCCCTTGAACAGCAGGCCCGCACCGGCGGACATCATGCGCTCGGCGGGCGCACCGCAGACGGTGCACACGCTGAGGGGGTCCTCGCTCATCCGCTGTAACTGCTCGAACTCATGACCTTTCGAGCAGCGATATTCATATGTAGGCATTGCGTAAATGTCTGAGGGTGAACGGCTAAAAGTAGTTGTTTCCCCGTCAGGCCGCCACTCCGCGGTACACACCCCATTCCACCCTCAGCACGTCGCTGATCTCACCCAGCGTTGCACCCGCACGGACCGCCTCGATGAGCGGCGGCATCAGATTCTGCCCCGATTGTGCGGCTTCCCGCACGAGATCCAGCCCGCTTGCCGCGGCGGCGGCGTCCCTACGTTCCCGGACTTCGGCCACGCGGGCACGCTGGCGGACCTCCAGATCGCGGTAGGCGGCGGTCTCGATCCGGGGCGGCGGCTCCTCGATCCGATAGCGGTTCACGCCGACGACGCCGACATCGTCGGATTCGACCGCCCGCTGATGCGCATATGCCGCCTGATGTATCTCATCCTGGAAGAACGCGATGGACCGAGCCGCGCCACCCAGCTCGTCCACCTGGCGGATCAGCGTGAGTGCGTCGGCCTCGAGTCGCGATGTAAGCGACTCGACGAACCAGCTCCCGGCGAGCGGATCGATCGTCTCCGTGATGCCCGATTCCGTCGCGAGGATCTGCTGAGTGCGGAGAGCGAGCCGTGCAGACTCCTCGGTCGGCAGCGCGAGCGCTTCATCATAGGCGTTCGTGTGGAGGGACTGCGTGCCGCCGAGCACGGCCGACAGCGCCTGCACGGTCACACGCACGACGTTGTTCAGCGGCTGCTGCGCCGTCAGTGTCACACCGCCCGTCTGCGTGTGGAACCGGAGACGGCATGCGTCGTCCGACGCGCCGAACCTCTCGCGCATCAGTCGAGCCCAGAGCCGCCGGGCGGCCCGGAACTTCGCAACCTCCTCGAACAACTGGTTGTGCGCAGCGAAGAAGAAGGAGAGCCGCGGTGCGAAGTGGTCGAGGTCCAGGCCCGCCGCGCGTGCACGTGCAACGTACTCGAGGGCATTCGCGAACGTGAACGCGATCTCCTGTACGGCAGTCGAACCCGCCTCGCGAATGTGGTAGCCGCTGATGGAGATCGGATTCCAGCGCGGGACCTCCTGCGCACAGAACGCGAACGTGTCGGTCACGAGGCGGAGGCTCGGCTCGACCGGATAGATGTACGTGCCGCGTGCGATGTATTCCTTCAGCACGTCGTTCTGTATCGTGCCGGCCAGCCGGTCGCGCGGCACGCCGCGTTCATCGGCGAGTGCGACGTAGAACGCCAGCAGGATCGCGGCGGTCGAATTGATGGTCATCGAGACCGACACGTCCTCGAGCAGGATGCCATCGAAGAGCGCACGCATATCGTCGAGGCTCGAGATCGCCACCCCGACACGCCCGACCTCGCCTGCTGCCATTGGCGCGTCCGCGTCGTATCCCATCTGCGTCGGCAGATCGAATGCGACGCTCAGCCCCGTCTGACCGTGATCCAGCAGGTAGTGGTAACGGCGGTTCGTTTCCTCGGCCGTGCCGAATCCGGCATACTGCCGCATCGTCCACAGACGACCGCGATACATCGTCGGATAGACGCCGCGCGTGAACGGAAACTCACCCGGCCAGCCGAGGTCGCTTCCGTAATCGACCGACGAATCCTCGGGCGTGTAGAGCCGCTCTACCGGGATGCCGCTGGCGGTCGTGAACGCGGACCGGCGCTCCGGCTGCCGCTCGACGAACGGACGCACGGTCTCATTCTCCCAGCGGGCGCGCTCACTCATCGGCTGTGGCCTCGAACTCGACAAGCACGGCTCCCTTCTCGACGGCCTGCCCCGGCTCGATGAGAACACGGGCGACAATGCCGTCGGTCTCCGCCTTGAGCTCGTTCTCCATCTTCATCGCTTCCATGACCACGACGCCCTGCCCGGCCCGCACCGTGTCGCCGACACTCACCTCCGTGCGGACGATCATGCCCGGCATGGGCGCACGCACGGGCCTGGGGCCCTGCGCGGCGCCGGCACGCCCGGTCATCGCGCGGATCGCACGTGTGCGCTCATCGACCACTTCCGCACGCACGGGCCAGCCGTCGACGTGCAGGCTCCACGAAGACTCATCGCGATGTGCAACGACCGTGACGGAGCGGCCGTCGAGCTGAAGATGCCTGACAGGGGTTCCCGGCAGCGGCACGAGATCGGCGACGCCCGCATCCTCACCGTCGACGAGGACTCGGTCACCCGTAAGCTCCACGGTGACGACGCGGGAGCCGATGGTTACGTGGTAGAGCATGTCAGTTCCACAACGGATTCGACGTGCGCGGTCTGGGGAAACAGGTCGAAGC
>DATABQ010000174.1:0-3130 GCA_036259495.1 Longimicrobiales bacterium
CCGGCGGCCGAGCACCGGTCGCGTTCCGAGGACGTCGAAGTAGTTCGGCGTCACGCGCGACATGTTCAGCACGAGCGATCGTCCATCTTCGGTGAGCGGGATCGCCTCGGCGCCGAAGCTCGCCACACCGGCAACGCCCAGCATCGTCCGGCTCTCACGTCGGAGGGCCCCGACCTCTTCCGGAATGAGTGAGATCGAGCCGGTGGGCTCCCGTTCGAGCGAAAGCAGCACGATCCGGTCGGGAGCGGTCACCGGCAGCTCGTCGAGCACGACCGCTCGAAAACCGGTGAAGACGGCGGTGGATGTACCGATCCCGAGGGCGAGAATCACCACGGAGGTCACGGTGAACGCGGGCGTCCGCCCAAGTGAGCGGATGCCCTGCCGGAGCTCATGGAGGAATCTGCCGCCCCATGACTCCTTCCGGGCGTGTCGCTGCCGCCTGCCCCGATCGCCGAGGATAGTTCCGACTCCACCGCGGATGCGTCCGACGCCACGGTGCACCCGTCCCACGAGACCCGTCCGGAGTGCGTCCCAGATACCTGCCAGCGCCGCCAGTCCACCCGGGAGCCGCCCTCTCTGCCGAGCCAGCTTCACTTCCCTTGCGAAGAGAGCCTCCATCGCGCGACCGTGCTTCACGCGGAGGTCCGCGGAAACCGCTCGCAGCGCCAGCCGATAGACGCGCGCCCAGTTCATCCGCCGCCGCACCGACGGTGGCGAATCTTCGGCATCAGCCACCCGCCCGCGCACTCGCGAGGCGTGAGCGCGCGACGCCCGCCAGCAATTCCATCCGCGCGACCTCGCCTTCGAGCACTTCCCGGCCGAGCGGAGTCAATCGATAGAATCGCTCGCGTCCGGCGATACCCTCGGGCCGCTCCTCCTCGCCCACCTCTTCCAGCCATCCACGCTGAACGAGCTCCTCCAGCGACCCGTACAGCGTCGCTGGCCAGAGACGGACAGCGCCCTCGCTTACTTCGCGGACGTCGTCGTGAATGGCCGAGCCGTAGCGCGGCGCTGACGAAACGGAAAGGAGAATGTAGAACCAGTGCGATTTCACGAGTGTCCCGGGATCCGGGCGAATTGCGGCTGCCGCTCACTATTCAACCATAGTATGGTGCAATAGCAAAGCGCAAGCTGAAGCTCGGGGAGCGCGACGGTAGGAAATCTGCCGTACCCGCCGACAGAGGCAGGTTTACACCCTGTCTCTGACAAATCTTCCATTGGCCGGACAATAAAGCTAACTTGCGGACGATCGGAGTTAGCCTTGATGCTTATCCCTTACTTACGACATGGTCGCTGACTTCAGTGGCACCGAAGGAGGATCACTTGAGCGGTCGGTTGATTGAACGCGTCTGGGAGGCCAATCTCGAACGCGATACGCCGGCCAGGTACCGGAAGGCGTGTCGCTATCAGGCCTTTGTGCCGGATCCGCTCGCCGGCCTCGATCTGATGATAGATCTGGGTCTGGCGGGGCTCGTCAGTGAGGCAGAGGCAGAGGTTCAGCGACTGAATGACCTCGCTCGGCCGGCGCTGCTTCCCCTCTCGAGGCTTCTGTTACGCACCGAATCGATCGCGTCTTCCAAAGTCGAAGGCCTGGCCGTGGACGCGAAGGCGCTGGCACGCGCCGAGGCAAAGCTGGATGTGGGCGAAGGCCGCGTCTCGTCCACGGCTGTGGATGTCCTCGCCAACATCGACGCAATGGAAACGGCGGTCCACGAGGCATCGTCGGCCGCGACGTTCGGAGTGGCGGAGATCATCCGAGTTCATGAGCGCCTGCTCGCAAAATCGATTTACTCCCATCTCGCCGGACGCATCCGGACCGGGCAGAACTGGATCGGCGGCAACGACCACAACCCATGCGGTGCGGAGTTCGTGCCACCACCCCCTGAAGAGGTGCCGGGGCTGCTGGATGACCTGTGTGCCGCCATCAACGATGACGTGCTGCCACCGATCGTGCAGGCAGCGCTCGTGCACGCGCAGTTCGAGACGATCCACCCCTTCGGAGACGGCAACGGCCGCGTCGGCCGCGCGCTGATCCACGTGGTGCTCCGGCGCCGCGGAATCGCCCGGCACTATGTCCCGCCGATCAGTGTGCTCTTCGCGAGAAGGCGTGACCGCTACATCGTGGGGCTGATGCGCTTCCGCGATGAGGAGGGGCTGCCTGCCTGGATCGAGCGTTTCGCGGCAGCGACCGCGGGCGCAGCCCGGCTGGCCGCGCGCTACCTGGACGAGGTGGCGGGTCTCGACCAGCAGTGGCGGGAGGCACTCGCGGCGAGCCCGAATCGGCCACGCAGCGACGCCGCCGCCTGGCTGATCATCGCGGAGCTGCCGGCCCACCCCTACATCACCGCCCCGATCGCGGCAGCGGTCACGAAACGCTCACGTCCGCAGGTCTATGAGGGAATCGAGCAGCTCATCGGCGCCGGCATTCTCCTGCCTGCCGGCAAGGCGGGTCGGGCGCAAGTCTACGAAGTCCGTGGCCTGCTCGATGTTATGGAGGCGCTGGAGCGCGGAGACCTGAACGACAACGGCTAGTCCGTTCGGGCAGCGGCGCCCAGACACGCACCCACCACACGTACCGCGGCACTCATGACCATCGAATCATGAGTGCCGCGGTTATGTCAGGACATTCCCATACCGGAACGAGCCGTTTGGAAACGTGCTGCCGCGTCCGCCAGGCTGCCGCAGGCCGCAGCTAGGCTGCGGGACGGAGCACGAAACGGCTGAACCACTTGTCCTGCTCGCGGTCCAGATGCAGGCGGTGCAGTGGCTCGCGGATACCGTGTCCCTCACGCGGGTAGCGCAGGAACTCGACGGTCTTCTCGAGCTTCTTCAGCACGCGGAAGTACTGCTCGGCCTGGGAGATCGGTACGCGCTCATCATTCTCACCGTGCGTGATGAGCAGCGGCGTGGTGACGTCGGCGGCATACTCGACGGGCGACCAGCGCTCGTACGTCTCCTTGGAGTGCGTGGGCATCCCGCCAAAGCCGAACTCGAGCAGGTTCGGGATGTCCGTCTGACCATAGAACGAATACCAGTCGGAGATGCCGGCGTGGCCGATCGCCGCCTTGAAGCGGTCCGTCTGCGTCACTGCCCAGAACGTCATGAAGCCGCCGTAGCTGCCGCCCATGAT
>DATABQ010000175.1:0-2079 GCA_036259495.1 Longimicrobiales bacterium
GGGAGACGCTCGGGAGTGCGCCGCACTACGCGGACGAACGCGGTCTCGAGGCCATCTGGCATCTTGCGCCTGGGCCCGCAGAAGCGCCCGACACGGTTTACGCGGGCATCGAGCCGGCGGGCCTGTTCGTCTCGCACGACCGTGGCGAGTCGTGGCAGCCGGTTCCTGCATTGAACGATCATCGCACCAGCACGAGCTGGCAGCCGGCCGGTGGCGGCCTCGCGCTGGGAGCCATACAGCACGATCCGCGCGATGCGCGACGCATGTACTGCTCGCTGTCGGCGGGCGGCGTCTATCGCACGGACGACGGCGGCGCGAGCTGGACGCCATGCAATCGCGGTGTGCGCGCCGAGTTCCTGCCGGACCGCTACCCTGAAGCCGGTCACTGCGTGCACCAGATGCGGCTGCACCCCGCACGACCCGATCGACTCTATCAGCAGAATCACTGCGGCGTCTACCGTTCAGACGATCGCGGAGACAGCTGGACGGAGATCACGGATGGACTGCCGAGCGAGTTCGGGTATGCGCTCGCGCTCGATGCGGCGGACGCGGATGTCGCATACGTGATCCCGGAAGAATCGAGTCACATGCGCGCGACGATCGATGGGAAACTGCGCGTGTATCGCACACGCGACGCCGGTGCAACGTGGGAAGCGCTGACGGAAGGGCTGCCGCAGGAGCACGCCTATGTGTCGATCCTGCGCGAGGGGATGTGCAGCGACGGACTCACACCGGCAGGACTCTATCTCGGCACGTCGAGCGGGCACCTGTTCGCATCGCGCGACGGCGGCGATACGTGGAAGCTGCTCGCGGGATACCTGCCGCGGATACTCTCGGTTACTTCGCTCACTGAATGGGCGAAGGGAACGACCACTCGGTGATGAACCGGTCCATCATGGCCGCCCAGTCATCGCTCGCCTCGATCGCACGACGGTGATAGCCGCGCAGCGAGGCCGCATGCGAGAACGACAGGGCGGAATCCAGCCGGATGATGCCCTGTGATGCGATTGTCGAATCCGCCTTCTCCTTCAGCCGCCGCCACAACGCCCAGCGCAGCAGCTCGTACTCGCGATGCACCGTTTCCTCGGCGATGCCCAGTTCGAACCGGTGCTCGCCATGCTGCACGGCCACCCACGCGAGCGCCTTCCGCTCCTTCTCACCGAAGTACGTGATCAGCGCAGTAGCCGCGAGCTTCGCGATCATGTCAGGCAGGTGATCGTGATCCATCGACGGCGGCAGGCGATGCCACGGCTCGCGGGGACCGAGGGCATCCCAGTCGGCCATGATCTGCTTCGCGAGCGGATCAGCATTTTCGCTCAGGTAGAGTCCCAGCTGTTCGATCATTCGACCGTCCTCAAGTGCGGTAATGGAGCGAAAGCGGGACGGACTGCACGCGCCGCGCCGTCAGTCCCCGGCCAGAGCCTCCAGCGCCAGAATGCTGCAGAGTGAACCCTTCGGCCGCGGCCGAACGAAGCTCCGCCGACGGACCCCACTGCCAGGCCTGGTAGCGCGTGGTGCCGTCCGGCGGACCGGATTTCGCCGAGTGCATTCCGGCTGCGAGTGACGTCGTCGGCGTTCCGCTGAGGATCCGCGCCTCCAGGAGCTGCATCTCCAGCCGGTAAGCCGAACGATCCACGGTGCCCTCGTTCAGGACGGCGCCGATCTCGAGGTCGAGGCCGAGCTTGTCCCGTCCGGCGCGCCGCGCCGCGTCCGCAGCAGTCTCGCCGGGCCTGAGCGATGCGGCGGGCAGCCCCCAGACGTTCGGCAGGTCCTCGTCGTCCGGCGGACGCTGCACGAGCAGCAGCATGTCCTCTCGCGCGGAGTCGCGGATGACGAGCGCAACGGATCGCTTCACGTTCACGGCTCACGTCCTTCCCACATGCCATCCCAGCCGAAGCGCTTCCAGTCGACGCGTCCAACGCGACTGAACTGCACCCCCTCGTCTTCGAGCAGCGCGCGCTGGAGCTGCGCGCCGTGGATCGTACCTCGGATCGAGATCTCGCCGTTCCGATTGATCACGCGCCACCACGGCACGTCGGATTCGTCCGGCAGCGCGTGCAGTGCCATCCCGACGCCGCG
>DATABQ010000176.1:0-4462 GCA_036259495.1 Longimicrobiales bacterium
CACACACTCGAGGAGATCCGCCGCTGCGATGCAGGCTCGTGGTTCAACGCCGTCCGTCCCGAGCGCGCGAACGACAGCTATTCGGTCGAGCGCATTCGCACGCTCGAGGAAGTGTTCGAGCGCTACGCAGATCGCGCGAGCTTCTACATCGAAACGAAGAACCCGGAAGACGCGCCGGGCATGGAGGAGAAGCTCCTGGACCTGCTCGATCAGTTCGAGCTGCGTCCCGCAGCTGCGCAGGAGTGGCGGGTGATGATCCAGTCGTTCAGTGAGCGAAGCCTGCGCATGATCCATGGGATGGACCCGTCGCTGCCGTTGATCCAGCTGCTGCACGAACGGCGCGAGACACCGCGTTCGATCGCAGCGCGCCTGCCGGCGATTGCCGCGTACGCCGCCGGTATCGGTCCGTCCTGGCTGGACGTGGATGCCGACGTCACGCGTGCCGCGGCGCATGCATGCCTCGAGGTGCATCCGTACACCGTCAACGACTCCACACGAATGAGAGATATGATCGATGCCGGCGTTACCGGCATGTTCACCGATGCGCCCGATGTGCTGCTCGCCATGCGCCCTCGGAACGAGCCGAGGGGACGGGATGCCCTCCGCCTCGCCGCGCAGCGGAACCGAAGCTGCCGCGGTGGTACAGCGGGCCCGCCGAAGTGAGCACCCGACCACGGCTGCGCGTCGATCGTCCCATGCCCTTCCCCGGCGCGAGTTCACGTGCCACCTTGGGCACGCGTTCGAACCTGGCGCCCGCACCTATCACCGCTCCGGAGACGGTCGACACATGACGAAGCTGCTCCAGCGTGTCATGAACATCGAGCCGGATGAGGTCGCGCCGATCCTGATGGCGGCGCTCTACTTCTTCTTCATTCTCACGGCGCTCATGATCCTGCGACCAGCGCGCGAAGCGCTGGGCATGACGAGCGGACTCGACACGGTGCGCTGGCTGTTCATGCTCACACTCGTCGCGACGCTGGCGCTGAACCCGGTGTTCGGCTGGCTGGTCAGCCGCTACCGCCGGCTCGTCTTCATTGCCGCGATCTATTTCTTCTTCGCTGCGAACCTCGTCGGATTCTACGTGCTGCTCGTGCTCACACCGGCGGCGGTCGGCGAGCTGACCGGTCGCGTGTTCTACGTATGGATGAGCGTCTTCAACCTGTTCGTGACGATGGTGTTCTGGGCGCTCATGGCGGACCGGTTCACGCTCGATCAGGGCAAGCGGCTCTTTGGTCTGATTGCCGTCGGCGGCACCGCCGGCGCGGTCTTCGGATCCGCGATCGCGTGGACGCTGGCGGAGCGGATCGGTGCGCCGCTGCTGCTGATCCTGGCATCGGGTTTCCTGGCGCTCGCAGTGGGCTCCGCATGGCTGGTCACCCGCCTTACGGTGGAGGTGCGGCAGCAGGGCTCCGCCGGCGCGACGGATGCCTCCAATCGCGCAGTCATCGGCGGCAGCGCGTGGGAGGGATTCAAGGCGGTATTCCGGTCGCGCTACCTGCTCGGCATCTCGAGCTACGTGCTCATCCTCGCCGTGCTCGTCACGTTCCTCTATTTCACGCGGCTCCAGATGGTTGCTGCCATCGGCGAAGGCGTGGACGAGCAGACGGCGCTGTTCGCGCAGATCGATCTGATCACGCAGGTCGCGACCCTCGTGCTCCAGGCGGTCGTGGCCGGACATCTGATGAAGCGAGTAGGTGTTTCCGTGACGCTCGCGCTGCTCCCGATCACCGTCGCTCTCGGCTACATCGGGCTCGCGATCGTCGGCACGCTCACCGCACTGATCGTCTTCGAGGCCGTATTCCGTGCGGTGCAGCGTGCGATCATGCGACCTGCGCGCGAGACGCTGTTCACGGTGGTGAGCCGCGAGGACAAGTACAAGTCCAAGGCGTTCGTCGACACGTTCATCTATCGCGGCGGTGACGCCGTCGGCGCACAGGTGGAGGGCGGTCTCGTGCGCACGGGAATGGGCCTGGCCGCAGTCGCGGCCGTTGCCGTGCCGCTGGCGATCGTATGGGCCGCACTCGGCATATGGCTCGGCCGCGAGCAGCAGCGGCAGAAGAACCGCGAGCAGTCGCACCGCGAGCTCCAGCACCAAAGCACATAGCGTAGCTGTTGCCCTGAATTTCACCACGGAGGTTCATCTTGCCGACCACCCGTCGCGATTTCCTGCACCTCGCAGCCGCCGCCACCGGCGCAGCGGCCGTCAACGGCCTCGTGCCGCAGTCCGTCAGCGCCGCCCTGCCATCGCCACTGCGCGCCGATCGCGCGCCGCGTGCACTCCGCATTCTCATTCTCGGAGGCACCGGCTTCACGGGCCCTCACCAGGTCCATTACGCGATCGACCGCGGGCATCACGTGACCGTCTTCAACCGCGGCCGCAGTCAGGCGGACCTGCCGGCTGCGGTCGTTCACCTGCAGGGCGACCGCAACGCGCCGGATGGCCTCGCGGCACTGGAGCGGGAGGTCGCGAACGGAACCAAATGGGACGTCGTCATCGACAACCCGACGACGCTGCCGTTCTGGGTACGCGATGCTGGTCGAGTGCTGGGCGACGCGACGCAGCACTACGTGTTCATCTCGACGATCTCGGTCTATGCCGACACGAGCCGCGCCGGCATGGACGAGACGACGGAGCTGGCGGCGTATACCGGCGCTGACGCGCTCGCTGAGACCATGCAGACGTATCAGGCGAGCCGCGGCGGACTGTACGGCCCGCTGAAGGCCGCGTCGGAGCGCGAGGCGGAGAAGTGGTTTCCCGGCCGCACCACGGTCATTCGTCCGGGACTGATTGTAGGCCCGCGCGACATGAGCGGACGCTTCACATACTGGCCGGTGCGAATCGCACGCGGCGGCGAGGTGCTCGCTCCGGGCACGGGGCACGACGCCGTACAGGTCATTGACGCGCGCGACCTGGCTGAGTGGACGATCCGCATGGCCGAGACTCGAACGTTCGGCACCTACAACGCCACCGGTCCCGCGGGCGAGCTGACGATCGCGGAGATGCTTGGCGGCATCCGCGGCGCATTCGATGGCACTACGAAGATGAACCTGACGTGGGTGCCGGCCGACTTCCTGGCGGAGCAGAGCATCCGCGGCTGGTCCCACATGCCCGTCTGGGTCGCACCGAGGGATGACAATGCAGGCTTCTCGCGCGTCAGCATCGAGCGCGCGCTGAACACCGGCCTCACGTTCCGCCCGCTCGCGATGACCGCGCGCGATACGCTGGAGTGGTTCCGATCACTGCCGTCTGACGTACAGGCGCGTGTCGGTGGACCGCTCGCTGCCGAACGTGAGGCGGAAGTCCTCCGCGCGTGGCACGCGCGCCCCGGCGCCTGATGCGGACACGCCCCGGCGTGTCGTGCTGGGGCGCCGTCAGGGCTGGCAGGTCTCTCCGGCGCGCCTGCCTGATTCCAGCGTCAACTCGAACGCTGAAGTCGGTACACGACGACGCTCTCTACATCCAGATCGTCCCGCTCAACGACCACGACGCGGTCACCGTCAATGTGCAGGACCTCGGTGTTCGCAGGAAACTGGAGCTGCCCCACAAGCGCTCCATCCTCCTCGAACACCAGCCAGTTCGAAGGCTCCGAGCGTGCCAGCGCCTTGAACTCGACCGGACGGCCTCCCGCCGCCCGGGGATACTCCTGAACCCAGATACGACCGCTGCCGTCGGAGAGCAGTTTCCACAATGCCGGGATGTGAGTGGGCACCCCGGGAATCTCGTCGAGTGATGGAAGCAGCGGCCCATGATCCGGATATTTTCGAAGGAACGCCTCGCGTCCGCGCTCGTGAAGTCGATGGTCCGCATCACTCACTTCCCGCGGCCCGGTATCCCAGCGTACGATCTGAGTGGTCAAGCCGGATGCATTCAGGAAATGCAGTTCCGGCGAGTCTCCATCACCGATCACGATTCCGCCATCACCCGTGGCTGTCCACGCAGGATCGGATCGCCAGGGCAGCGGGTGTGGCACCATCATGCCCATGATCTCCATAACGACACCCGCCGCTCCGCGTGTTACGATGAGCGTGTCCCGTTGTGCGCCACCCTTGTCTTGCCAGAACAACGTGTAGAGCGGCCGCGCGATATCACCGTGTGTGAACGGAGGACTTGGGAGCCGAGCCCCTAGCACCAGGATCCGGCCGCAATCGGCGCTGACAGCCTGGGCAACGAGCGTCTCGTCACTCGGTTGCCTGAGGATGTTCAGCGTCTGCACGAAATCACCGTCATCCGTGAATTGGCTCAACCGGCGCATCTCCCTGGCGATAAGTGTGTCAGCGCACGCGTGGATCTGACCAAGCCCCCGCATCTCACCCGGCCCTTCACCCCGGCCGCCCACCGCCTGAACGAACGCGCCTGCGGAATCAAAGAAGAGCAGCTGCTCGGATCCCGTATTCGCTACTACCAGGCCGTTGTTGCTCAGCAGCGCCGCGTCCCTCACCCCATACAGCTGATACTGCCCTC
>DATABQ010000177.1:0-5333 GCA_036259495.1 Longimicrobiales bacterium
GTGGCGGGCTGTTCGTCGCGCCATCGATGGATCCCGCCCTCGCCTCCGTCGCGCTACCGCTCGAGGATGCCGCGATCGGCGCGCGCACCGTTCGAGTCGCGGGTATCGCCATTCTCATCGGCGTGGCGGCCGGCTTCGTAGCCGAGGCCCTGCTCCGCCTGATCGGGCTCATTACGAGCGCCGTCTTCTTCCAGACATTCTCGACCGAGCTGCAGTCGCCGGCGCTCGCGGAGCGTGGCGTGTGGATGATCGCCGTGCCCGTGGTCGGCGCGCTCATCATCGGGCTGATGGCGCGATTCGGCTCCGCAGCGATTCGCGGCCACGGGATACCGGAAGTCATGGAGAAGGTGCTGTACGGTGAGAGCCGGATCCCGACCCGGGTGATGTTCCTCAAGCCGCTGTCCGCAGCGATCGCGATCGGAACGGGCGGACCGTTCGGTGCTGAAGGTCCGATCATCGCGACTGGCGGAGCGCTCGGTTCAACGGTCGGGCAGATCCTGCGCATCACGGCTGACGAGCGGAAGACACTGCTCGCCGCGGGCGCGGCCGCCGGAATGGCCGCGACGTTCGGCAGTCCCGTGTCCGCGGTGCTTCTCGCGATCGAGCTGCTGCTGTTCGAGTACCGCGCGCGCTCGATCATCCCTGTAGCCCTGGCGGCAGCCGCGGCGACGAGCGTGCGGATGATTCTCGTCGGTCCGGATCCGGTGTTCGCGATGCCCCCCATCACGCAGCCGGGCGGTGCTGCTCTGGCATCGTATGTCGTGCTCGGTGCGCTGATCGGCGTCGCCGCGGCGGGCACTACCCGCGCCGTCTACGCGATCGAGGACGCGTTCGAGCGTCTGCCGATCCACTGGATGTGGTGGCCTGCGCTCGGTGCGATCGTGGTGGGCGTCATCGGCTACTATGATCCGCGCACGCTGAGCGTCGGCTACGAATGGATCGAACAGATCCTGTCGGGTGAGATCACGGGCATGGCGCTGCTGCTCTTCATCGCGTTGAAATTCGTCTCATGGTCGGTCTATCTCGGCAGCGGTACATCGGGAGGGACGCTCGCGCCGCTGTTCATCATCGGCGGCGGACTCGGTGTGGCGCTGGGGGGAGCGGCGGACTCGCTGTGGCCGGGCCTCGGCATAGACGTGTCCGTCGCCGGCCTCGTCGGCATGGCGGCCATCTTCGCCGGCGCATCCCACGCATTGCTCGCATCAGTCGTGTTCGCCTTCGAGACGACGCGCCAGCCGCTCGGCCTGCTGCCGCTGCTCGCAGGCTGCAGCGCTGCCTATCTGGTCATGCTGCTGCTGATGCGCAACTCGATCATGACGGAGAAGCTCGCGCGACGCGGCACCAGCATACGCACGGAGTACTCCGTGGACTTTCTGTCACAGGTACTCGTCGGCGATGCGATGTCACGCGATCCAATCACAGTCGATGTTGATCGGTCGCTGAAAGACGTGCGCGCCTGGCTTCGCGCCGGCGCGGGGGGAGCGACGCACCAGGGATCCCGGTCGTCGATGGCAACGGCACAGTGGTCGGCGTGGTCACGCGCCGTGACCTGCTCGGCACCGAGCCGGACACGGAGACCGTCCGGCATGTCGTGAAGCGGAACCCCGCCGTCGTGTTCGTAGACAACACGCTCCGTGATGCTGCCGACCACATGGTGCGCGAAGCTGTGGGGCGCCTCGTCGTCGTCGAGCGGGACGAGACGATGCGTCCCGTCGGCGTCATCACTCGGAGCGACCTGCTCGGGGCTCATGCACGGCGGCTGCGCGAGCTGGATGATGTCGACCGCGGGATGATGCGCGGCAGGTGATCTCGCATCGCCCATCGTGCCTCACGTGCAGCGATCAGCATGATCATGCCTGCTCGGCGAACAGCACGACGCGCTCGAGCAGTGCCGAGATGGTCATAGGCCCGATACCGCCGGGCACCGGGCATATGGCGGCGAGGTGGTCGATTCCGCCCGTCACATCGATGTCGCCGCGGCCGCCGGGATTGAAATAGCCGACATCCATCGCGACCGTACCCGGTGCAAGGGTCGTGGATTGCACCAGCCCCGGCATCGCAGCGGAAACAACGACGAGATCCGCCGCTCCTACACGCTCGTACAGGTCCGCGTCGGCGGGATCGACCAGAGCCTGCATGTCTGCGCCGCGCAGCACCAGCGCAGCGCGCAGCATCAGCGAGAACGGGTGCTCGTCGGCAACGACTATCCCGCGCCGGCCCTCTATCGATACGCCATATTCGTCCAGCAGCAGCAGGGCAGCGGCCACGGTCACCGGTGGCAGCGCATCGATGCCGTTCATGTACCGCGCCGTGCGCTCCGCCGTCATGATGTCGATGTCGAGCGCGACCGGTAGCGCAGATACGAATGCATCGCCGTCCATTGTGTCGGGAAACGGAACCTGAACGAACACTCCATCGAACTCACGCTCAGTGAGCACCTGACGCATTCTCGCGAGCGCCGCATCCGTGTCCGTCCCCGGCGGGATGATGAGCACTGTCACGTCGAGACCAGCCTCCGCACACATGCGCTGCTTACGCGCGATGTGCGGCACGTGTCCCTGCTCGTCGCCGAACGCGATTATGACGAAGGAAGGAGCGCGCCCGCGCCGGCTGCGCACAGACTCGGCCCGCGCCGCGATCAACGGCTGTCGCCGGCGGGCGAGTGCCGTACCATCCAGAATCAATGCAGCCATCGCCCGCAGAACGGTTCGGGGGAAGAGGGCGGCTATCGGCCGGCGGTGAGCTTCAGGCCCACGATCCCGACGACGATCAGCGCAATGCACACCAGTCGCGCCGCAGTTGCCGGCTCGCGGAACAGCACGATGCCGAGGATTGCGGTGCCGACCGTACCGATCCCCGTCCAGACGGCGTACGCGGTACCGAGTGGCAGCGTCCGCAACGCCAGACCGAGCATACCCATGCTGATCACGATCGCGATTCCGGTCGCAATCGACGGCACTGCACGGGTGAATCCTTCCGTGTACTTGAGACCTGTGGCCCACGCCACTTCGAAGAGGCCTGCAACGATCAGGATGATCCACGCCATGCTGTTCAGCGGGAGAGCGGGGTCGTCCCCGTGAGCGCGAGCCGGGAAGGAGGTCATCCCCCTTCCCTGTCGACCGCCCGAACGTATTCGAACGCAGTCGAACGGTCAACGTCGTCCGCGCACCGGAGGGCGTCCGCGCGCCGGAGCCGTCCGCGCGCCGGAGCCGTCCGCGCGCCGGAGCCGTCCGCGCGCCGGAGCCGTCCGCGCGCCGGAGCGCGTCAGCGCGAGCGGTGCACGAGGCTCAGATACTCGTCGCGTGCAGATCGGTCGTCGATGAACGAACCCCGCCAGGCCCTGGTGACCGTGCTCGAGCCCTGTCTCTCGATTCCGCGCATCATCATGCAGAGGTGCTGCGCCTCGATGACCACGGCTGCGCCGAGCGGCTCGAGCACCTCCACCATTGCATCGGCGATCTGTTCCGTGAGCCGCTCCTGCACCTGGAGCCGACGTGCAAACACGTCCACGATGCGCGGAATCTTGGAGAGACCGAGAATGCGCCGGTCGGGGATGTATGCGACATGCGCCCTGCCGAAGAACGGCAGCATGTGATGCTCGCACATGCTGTACAACTCGATGTCCCGCACGATCACCATGCTGTCGTGCGACTCCTCGAATATCCCGTGGCCGACTACTTCCCCGAGATTCTGCGAATAGCCGCGGGTGAGCCACGCCATCGATTTCACTACGCGCTCCGGCGTCCGGCGCAGCCCGTCGCGCTCGGGATCCTCGCCCAGTAGCTCGAGCTGCCGCCTGACCATGGCGCCCAGCTCGGCGTCGAACGGGTCTGGAACCGCCGTATGGCGACCGTTCGTGTGATGGCCGTTCGCGGACGCAACGAGCGTCGGGCCGGCGATTTCATTCATGGCGCTCAGCGTACGATTCGTCATGGTGCAGCACGGCTCCATTCTTCGCGGTGACGGTTCAGCGGACTTCGATCCAGCCCACCATCGACGGGTGAATCGTGCAGATGTAGCTCCCTTCACCCACGGCGTCCGCGACGTATGTCCAGGTGGCTCCTGTCGCGAGGGCGCCGGAATCCCAGGCGTCGTCGCGGGCTGTGGCCGTGTGCGGCACGACATCGCGGTTCGTCCAGACCACGGTATCGCCGACCGCCACGTGCAGCGTGCCCGGCTCGAAGCCGAAATTTCTGATCTCCACTACATGCCGCGTCGGCTGGCTCTGTCCACTGCACGCGGACAGCACGACCGCACCAACTGCAAGCGGCGCGGCCATGGCCAGGAGCGGCGTGAACCGGTGCGCCAGCGCGCGGGTCCCTGTCGCACGCCAACGCACCGGCCACACCACGTCAGGATCCCAGCGACTGCTGCAGCGATTGCGCATGCTGCAGGTGCGCCTCGAATGCAGGGCGCACTCCGACGAGCGCCTCCCGGAGCTCCGCATTCGTCGCGTTCGGTATCAGCAGGTTGTCCAGCGCGTCCAGCACACTCCGGTGATACTCCACCTCGTTGGCGATGTACGCGCGGTCGAACTCTGCACCCGATGCGCTCGTGAGCGTCCGGCGCGTCTCCTCCGCCGACGCTTCGAGCGAGCGACTCACGTCATTCGGCTGCGGCGTCACACCCAGACGCGCGACGAGCTCACCGGCACTCTGGTTCACCGCCGTGTGGTCCCGAACCATCGTCTCCGCGAATTCACGCACCCTCTCATCCGTCGCTCGCTCACGGGCGAGCTCGCCGTTCTGCACATCGATCGTGTTCGCCGTCACCACGATGGCCGCGATCTCCGCATCGCTCAGCGTGACCGCCGGCTCGGCCGCAGCGGCGGCCGGCGTCTGAGCGGCCTCCGCCTCCGCAGCCGCCTCCGCGTCCGCACTCTCGTCGGCGGAGCTGCAGTACGTCCCTGTGAACAACATCAGAGCCGCCGCGACGGCGCCCAGCTTTCCGGTCCTCGTCATACCCACCTCACCGTTCAGGTCAGCGTCCGCCACACAGGCGATCGTGGAGCAATGGTACGGCGCGTGGGCTGATAAGTCAAGGAAGATCTTGAGAAACTGGTGTTACTCCGATGTGGCTTGGAAACGCCTCCTGGTACGCCGCAATACCAAGCCGCAATGCCGCTCCTGATTGCGCGCGCTCCGGAAGGCGGGGCAGTTTACGGGCATGACTGATCGCAGTGATGGGAATATCCCCGTCCGGCGCTATACGGACGCGGAAGTACGACGGCTCCTGGAGCGGGCAACCCGTGCGGAGGGGCGGGTGGCTGCTGCGCGGCCGGCGCAGGGGTTGACGTTATCGGAACTCGAGCGTGTGGCCGCAGAGGCTCAGAT
>DATABQ010000178.1:0-1851 GCA_036259495.1 Longimicrobiales bacterium
CCGCAACGAGCCCTGAGAGCGCACCGGCGGTCGTCGCGCGGCGCCAGTAGAGAGCGGCGTACACCGGCGGTGCGAGCTGATCGATCAGGCCGTACGCCGAGAGGAGCAGCCACACCAAGGATCGCTCCTGCACGATCGCGAGGAAGTAGGCCACTGCACCGACGGCGAGCACGAGTACCTGCATCATGATGCGACGCTGCCGTTCACCGATCTGCACGAACGGGCGTATGCCGTCTTCGATCGCGATCGATGCCGCACCATGCAGCAGCGCATCGCCCGTGGACATGGACGCCGCGAGCGCGCCGGCGCAGAACAGTCCCACCACCAGGACCGGCAGCCCGGTTTCGAGAATCATGTGCGGCAGGATCATGTCTGGCGCGGCGGGCGCGCTCGCGAACAGCACGCCCGCGAAGCCGACCAGTATGAGCGGAATCAGGAACAGCTGGAACGTGGGGAAGAGCACGACCGTGCGTCGCAGCACGGCTTCGGATCGTGCCGTGAACGCCTTCATGAACAGGTGCGGCCACATCGCGAATCCGATTGCGGAGGAAAGGACCGCCGACGAATACGCGCCCCAGCTCCACGGCGTACCATCACCGGCGAGTCCCGGCAGCGAGAGCAGCTCCGGGCGCACCGCTTCGATCTGCTCGAACATCGGGCCGATGCCGCCGTACAGCGCGTACGGCAGATACAGGCCGAGCCCCCACGCGACGACCATCATCACGGCGCCCTCGAATACATTCGTCCAGCCGACCGCAGATGCCCCGCCGACGAGCACGTAGAGAATGACGACGCCGTACGCGATCGCAGCGCCCATCCAGAACGGCACGTTACCTTCCGTCAGCACGCTGAATACGATGCCCGCACCGCTCATCTGCAGCATGACGTAGGGCACGAATGCGGCGACCGCGATCACCGCCATGAGCGCGGACAGGGTCCGGTTCGGGAATCGCGTCGTGACCAGCTGGGCCTGCGTCACGAGGTCGTAGCGCCTTCCGAGCCGCGCCGCCTTCGGCGCAACGAAGAACCACGGCGCGATGCCGAGAACACCGTAGGCGAGGATGTAGAGCACGGCCGCCCCGCGGGAATATGCCCAGCCGGGACCGCCGAGGAACGCGAACGCGCTGAAGATGGTGCCGCCCACGATGAAGTACATGGGCAGCACGCCGAACCTGCGGTCGGCTGCCACGTATCCCGTCACACCGCCGCTCGTGCGGCGACCGGCCCAGATCCCGATCGTGAGCGTCAGCAGCAGGTACGCACTCACGACGACGGTGATGATCTGCCAGCGCTCCATGCGTCAGTCCTCCGGCGTCGGGGGAATCGTGCTCTCTGAATCGTGGGCGCGCTGGGCTCTGCCGTACGCTCGATCGAGCCAGAGCAGGACGAAGAATGAGGCCACCACCCAGGCGGAGATCCAGATCAGCGCGAGCGGCAATCCGAGGATGAACGGCCGCGGCCCGCGGAGCGGCGCGACACCGGGATAGATCACGGCAATCGCGTAGAGGGCGAAGAAGACGATGGCGAAGCGCCGTGCCTTGCTCATTGACGTCATGAGGTCCGTCTCGCCAGATCGCGCAATGCGCTCGCCGTCGAATCGAGCGCATGGCTCAGCTCATCGATGAGCTCGCGCGTTGCGGACAGCGTCAGCCCCTCGGCCCCCAGCTGCGTTTTGAGCCGACGCACTGTCCGGGCGGCATGCTCGATACGCCGCACCGATTCCTCCGCCGATCTGGTTTCCTCTTCGTCACCGAACGGATTGACTCGCTTCGGTGCGAACGGCTCGTCATCGAACGGATTGGGCATCTTTCGCCTCCTCCTGTTGCGGACCTGGAACCCATTCTGCCGATC
>DATABQ010000179.1:0-1669 GCA_036259495.1 Longimicrobiales bacterium
AGCACCTGCCGCGCGCCGAGCATGCGGCCGTTGTCCGGCGGCAGTCCCGCGACCGCCGACACGCCCGTATTGTGGAACTCGTTGTTCGTGAGCAGCGGTCCGTTGTGGCACTGCGTGCAATTGCCCTTGCCGATAAAAATCCTGAGGCCGGCGATCTCGTCGGCCGTGAGGATGTCGCCCGGCGCTTCGCCACCATCGACGAGGGCTTCGGCGTATCGGTCGAAGCGGCTGGGCCCGTATCGGATGAGCCGTTCGTAGGCGGCGATCGCCTTGCCAATGTTCACGAAGACCTGCGTGACGTCCTCGCGCTGCCCGTCCGTGAGCGATGCCCATGCGCCCGCGGCGGCGGGATCCTCGACGGGACCGGCCACACGCGGGACCTGCTGGAGCGCGGGCAGCTCGCCGAACAGCGACTCGTACTCGTCGCGGTAGTGTTCGGCGACGACATGCACGTACTGCGCGCGGGTGCCGCCATGCTCGACCGGATTCTCGAGAGGCCCCAGCGCCTGTGACCACTGGCTGTCCTTGCGGCCGTCCCAGAACAGGAACGGCGCGTGCGCGGTCGCAGCGATCGGCATGGTGCGACGGTTCGTGGTGCCGACACCCGTCGCGAGCGGCACGTCATCCTGGAAGTCGCGGTCGGCAATGTGGCACGACGCGCACGACACCGTGCCGGTGCTGCTCAGGCGCGCGTCGAAGAAGAGCCGCTGGCCGAGCATCGCAGCCGCACTGTCATCCGCGACCCGGTTCGTCGGATCGGCCGCCACGTCCTCGAGCGATCCGATCCACATCGAGGTGATCTCGTCCAGCTCCTGTGCGCTCCATCCGTCGCCGCCACCCGTCACCGCCGCGCACGCGACGACGCCGGTGAGTCCGAGCAGCGCAGTCAGTCGAATCGTTCGTGTGGTCATCGCAGTCCTCCGCGCGGGGTCCGGTCAGAGGCTGAGATTGAACGTGACCGAGTCGCTGCGGGCGCCGTCCGCGATCGCGAGCTTGAACTCCCACCAGCCGCCCATGTTGAAGCGCACACCGTCGATCTCGTACAGCCCCTCACCCAGGCGCTTGGTCATGCGCGGCCGTGTCGGCAGCCCGTGGCCGTGCTGCGGCATGCCGCCATCCACCTCGATCGTCGCATTGTCGATAGGCAGACCACTGTCGTCCACGATGCGTACACGGACCCTCTGGAGCTTCCGCTTCGCCAGTGGTGCGACCGGCTCGAGCGTGACGCTGTATACCCCCGCGCTGCTGACGCGCGGGCCCAGCCCGAACTCCGAGTCCGCCGGGCGGTCCGGTCCGCCGTGGAGCATCGCCATCATGTGCGTGCACGCGCCCGCACCGCCGATCGCGGCCAGTGCCGCAGCCGTCACGAGCACTCGTCGGAGCGTGCTGCGCCGGGTGCCGTTTCGCGTAGTCGAGAGCTTCATCGTCGTCCTCACAGTTGCTGGTCAATGGTGCTGCGTCCCTGTGAGAACAAAGCTAGGCGGCAGGGTTTCCGGGCGATTGAACGGGCCGGCCGGAGCGACTGAAGAAACCGATCGACTTCCTTGAACAAACCGGCTGCACGGGGTATTCATGGAGGATCAATCACAATGAAGCACGACACGGTGAGCAACGAAGCAGTTGGGTGGTCGCCTCGCTGGTACCTGTGGGACGGCGGGTTCCTGGCCGT
>DATABQ010000180.1:0-7065 GCA_036259495.1 Longimicrobiales bacterium
GCGCAATGACGCGCTCGAGCGCCGCCGCAGCATCGGCGAACTCGCTGCGCGTGAGATGCAGCGCCGCAAACGCCGACGCGCGCTCCAGCTCCGACATCCGATCGGTGTATCGCAGCGCACGCTCCAGCGACTGGATCGACAGGTCGGACTCGCCGCGATTATACCAGTGGATGCCGATGGCGCGATGCGCCGCGGCGAATGCAGTGTCCAGCCGCACCGCCTGCTGGTGCAGCTCCAGCGATCGCTCAGGATCGCCATCCTGACTCGACGCGCGCAGCGCCTGCGTGTACGCGGTCAGCGCTTCGAGCGATGGCGTCGTGACCCTGGCGAGCGGCTCCGCGTGACGGATGGTCCGCAGCGACTCGCCCGTTCGCTCGCGCAGCGTAGTCGACATGCGATCGACGGCGTCGATCAGGTCGTCGGCGTCATTCGCCTTCTCACGCAGAACCACCAGCACTTCGCCCGACGATGTACCAATCAGTCGCGCGGACACCACGTACGATGAGCCTACCGCCGAGACCTCACCCGTGACGTATGCACTGATCCCGTCGCGCACCGCGATCTGACGCGCGAGCTCGGCGTCCACTCGCGCGTCCTCGTCTACGCTCATGCGGCGCAGTACGTCCTTCACCTCCACGGGCGCCACGGATCGCATCACCGTCGATCGGGCGAAGTCTATGCGGAACGCATCCGTCACGACCGCGGCGACCGTACTGTCCGCGCCGCGCGGCTCGAACTCCGCGATCAGAATGCGATCGTTCTCCTCCAGCTCCGCCGCTGCCAGCAGCGATGCCATGGGACCGACGCCGACCGCGCGCAGTGTCAGCCAGCCCGCCGTCACCGCACCGAGCACGGCGAACGCCGTGACTCCGCCGACGATCGCCCGCCGCCACGTCAGGACACCGGCCAGGTGCGATCGCGGTGCACGCGCCGCTGCATCACCGGCGACATCGTCCGGCGCAGCATCGGACGTCGTCGGGCCGGAGGTGGGAAAGAGGGTGGGGTCGAGCGTGTCCTCGCTTGTCTGTGCCGACTGACCCGGCAGGCCCTGCTGTACGAACGCCGTCGCAAGCACGATCGGCAGGCCGATCACGAACAGCGTCGCGGCCAGGCCCGGCAGCCAGGACGGCAGCCCGATCCCGTCCACCAGGTCCAGTACCACCTGAAAGCCCACCCATGAGCCCATCAGGTAGATGCCGAGTACCTGCCACAGAGACCGACGATGAGCTTCCGAGACGAGACGGCGCCACGCGGACATGCGGACTGCTCCGGGATGGATGGTCGGTTTGGTGCAGGTTTACGGTACAGCCGGGACCGGCTGTTCTGAAATCTACCGATGTCGACGCTCGGCGGCCAAGTACGCTGTCCGCCCGGGTTGGGGCGCGGCTGTACGGGCGGCGGCGACTTCTTGCGCCAGGGGCGTTGCCTGAGGCCAGGGCAGGGAAGGCCGAGGTGCCATGCCACGGGAGTCGGGCTGTCGACAACCCGTCACTCGGCGGCTGCCACGCGTGGTAACGCATGTTTGCCGCGGGATGCGCGGACTTCGTGTCGCACCGCGGGCGCCCGTGCGCGAAATCCGCGCATTGCGCGGCATCGGCGCGGATCAGGCCCGCACCGTCCTCGAGTGACGGGTTGTCGACCGCCCTGCCTCGAGTGACGGGTTGTCGACCGCCCTGCCTCGAGCGACGGATTGTCGACCGCCCTGCCTCGAGGGACGGGTTGTCGACCCAGCCTACCTCGTCGACCGGCGTCGCTTCACCTCATCCCACAACACGTCGAGCTCCTCCAGCGTCGCCTCGCCCAGTTGCACGCCGCGCGCCCGCGCCAGCTCCTCCAGGGCGCCGAACCGCGCCGAGAATTTGGCGTTCGCGCGCACCAGCGCACGCATGCTGTGCACGCCGGACAATCGTGCGAGGTTGACGACGGCGAACAGCAGGTCGCCGATCTCCTCTTCCAGCTCCTCGGAGCCGGGGCGGTCGAGCAGCTGGCTCACTTCCTCGACCTCCTCGTGCACCTTGGCGAGGGCGCCGGAGAAGTCGGGCCAGTCGAAGCCGACGGTGGCCACGCGCTCCTGGATGCGGTGCGCACGGGACAGCGGCTCCATGCCGCTCGCGATGCCGTCCAGCAGCGGCGGCGCAGCGCCGTCGTCCTCCGCACCCGCCGCCACCGCTCGCGTCGTCGCGCGTTCCTGCGCCTTGAGCGTCTCCCACTCCACGCGCGGACCATCGCCGTAGAGGTGCGGGTGACGGCGGCGCATCTTCGTCTCGAGCGTGCCGACCACGTCTTCGGCGGAGAACGCCCGTCGCTCCTCGGCGAGGACGATCTGGAAAGCGACGTTGAGGAGCAGGTCGCCGAGCTCGGCGGTGAGGTCGTCGTCATCGCCGGCAGCGACGGCGTTCACGGTCTCGTGTGCCTCTTCGAGCAGATAGGGCAGGAGCGACTGCGGTGTCTGGGCAGCATCCCAGTCGCAATGGGCGCGGAGGAAGCGGACGAGCTCGAGCGCGCGGTCGAGCACGGGCGCGGCCGGAACGGGGTCTTCTGGCATGTGGGTGGGCGCTTCGGAGTCCGGTTGCGAGGGTGTCACGGGGCGCCTATACTACCCGTTCTTTGTCCGAGATGTCAAACGACTTGCAGGCGCGAGCGTGGGTCGAGGTCGACCTCGATGCGCTGCGCGACAACTACAGGGCGGTGCGGGAAGCGGTCGGTGCGCGGCCTGCCATCATCGCGATGGTGAAGGCCGACGCGTACGGCCTGGGCGCGGACCGTGTGGTGCGCGCGCTCGAGCCGCTCGAGCCGTGGGGCTATGGTGTCGCCACGGCGGATGAGGGCGCTGCGCTCCGGGACTTCGGTGTGCGGCGCCCCATTGTCGTTTTCGGGCCGCTACCCCCTGCCGCGATCGATACGGCGGCGCGCGCCGGGCTGAGCGCTACGATCTCCGACCTGACGTCGCTCGAGCAATGGGCTTCCGCCGCAACGGGCGGGCAGCTCGATTTCCACGTCGAGATCGATACGGGCATGGGGCGCGCCGGCTTCGACTGGCGCGACACGCCGTCGTGGTCGCGGGCGGTGCACGAGATCGCGACCGTCGGACGTGTGCGCTGGACGGGCGTGATGACCCATTTCCACGGCGCCGATGGCGCGGACGCGACTGCGTCGGCGGTACAGTGGGAGCGATTCCAGGATGCGCTGGCGCAGCTGCCCGTTCCTCGCAGCGAGCTGATGGTGCACGCCGCGAACAGCGCGGCCGCCATACGGTGGCCGGAATATGCGGCAGACGCGGTGCGCCCGGGCATCTTCCTGTACGGCGGACATCCGGCGAAGGATGCCGGGGAGCCCGTCACGGGGCCGAGGCCGGTGGCGGCGGTTCGCGCGCGGCTCGTGCTCGTGCGCGATGTCGCGCCGGGGAGCACGGCCGGCTACGGGGCGACGCACGTGGCCAGGCAGCGGGAGCGCTGGGGCACGCTGGCGATCGGATACGGCGATGGACTGCCGCGCCGGCTCGGTAATCGCGGCTCGGCGATCGTGCGCGGCCGCGTCGTGCCGTTCGTCGGACGGATCTCGATGGACATGACGGTGGTAGACATAACCGCCGTGCCCGATGCGCAGGCGGGGGACGTGGTGACGCTGATCGGCTCGGACGGCGATGCAACCATATCGCTCGATGATTTCGCCGCACAGGCGGACACGATCAGCTACGAAATTCTGACGGGACTGCGGCCGCGCCTGCCGCGGGTGGAGAAGGGCGCGTGACGCGAGACGGACTGATAGAGGCCGCACGCAGTGCGCAGGCCCGCGCGTATGCTCCGTATTCGAAATTCCGCGTGGGGTGCGCGCTCGAAGGGGAGAGCGGCGCCATCTACACGGGCTGCAACGTCGAGAATGCATCCTACGGCCTCACGATCTGCGCGGAGCGCGTTGCGGTCGTGAAGGCGGTGGAGGCGGGGGAGCGCCGGTTCGCACGCATGGCGCTGGTGACGGATGCGGCCGCACCGGCGTCGCCCTGCGGTGCGTGTCGTGAAGTGATGGCGGAGTTCGCGCCCGCCCTGAAGATCGAATCGGTCGCGCCGGACGGCACATCGTGCGAGTGGACGCTCGATGCACTGCTGCCGGCGCGCTTTGAGTTGCCTGAAGCGGAGGTATCGTCTTGAAGCGTTGGTCGTGGATATTGTGCACGGTGCTGGCTGCCGGCGCGTGCACGCAGGACAGTCCCACGGAAACGGGCTCCGGCCTGCTGCCGCCGGACGCGATCCGGACATTCGAGATCGTGCTCGAGCCGGAACGCTATCTCCAGTGGGACACGGCGTTCGGTCTCTACAGCGCCACCGCCGACGCGGACTACACGCTCGTCGCGAACAGCTACGACGGTGTGCTCAACAGCCGCGTGCTGCTTCGCTATCAGATCCCGCAGGCGATCTCGGTCCTCGACACGGCCGGCGTTCTGCGCACGGACTCGATGCCGATCTTCTTCGGCGGCGATGTGCGCGTCGTTATTGACACGCTGGCGAGCACGGAGCCGCCCGCGACGCTCGATCTGTTCCGCCCCACGGAGGACTGGGACCGGCTGACGGCCACCTGGCAGCTGCGGGTCGATTCCGCAGGCGAGCAGGTTCCGTGGTCGGAGCCGGGCGGCTCGCCCGGGGCACTGATCGGCAGCGCGATGTTCGACGCGGGCGACACCGTGCGCGTGCCCGTGGATTCGGCGACCATCGCGTTCTGGGCGGACACTGCGCAGGCACTGCGCGGTGCGATTCTGAGCTCGAGCACGCCGGGAACGCGGCTGCGCACGGCCAGTCCGACACTGCGGCTGCGCGCGCGCAGCACGCTGAATCCGGACACGGTCGTCGAGCTCACGGTCGTGCCGGCACGCACGTTCATCTACGAGCCACAGCTCGGCGAGTCGACAGGCGTGCCGCGTGTGGGCGGTACGCCCGCATGGCGAACCATAATGCGTCTGAACGAGCGGCTGGATACGGTCACCGTCGCCTGTCCCGGCATACCCGACTGCTCCCTCCAGCTCGGTGACGTATCGATCAACTACGGCGCGCTGGTGCTTCATCCGCAGATGTCGCCGCCGGGCTTCACGCCGGAGCTGCCGCTGGACGTCAGTCTGCACGCCCTGCTCCCGTCACCGCTGCTGCCGCTCACCCGCTCGCCGGTGACCGGGTCGCTCGGCGGTATCGGCGCCATTCCGACGTCGAGCTTCCGGGCGCCCGACGCGCCGGCCGTGGAACTGCCCGCAACCGATCTGTTCCGCCTGCTGTTCTCGCGGGCGGAGGAGGACGAGTTCACGCCGACACACCTGGCGCTGCTTCCGGGCGGCTCGACCCGCACGTTCGGCTTCGGCACGTTCGCGGAAATGCCGAGCATCCGGATGATCGTCACCATCTCGAGGGAGCTGCAGCTGCCATGACGAGCCTACGACGTATTCTCGCGCTCGCGCTCCTGGCCGGGTCGGTCGCGGCGCCCGTGTCCGCGCAGAGCCTGTTCGCCACGCGAGGTCTGGGTGTGCCGGTCGCGGGTGTGGACGCGCGCGGCGCTGCACTCGGCGGCATCGGCGTCGGCCTGTTCGGCTTCCATACATCGCTCGTGAATCCGGCCGCGCTGGCCGGTCTCACGCGCCGCGGCGTCTCGGCCGCGCTCCAGCCGGTGAGCACCTCGGTGGATGTCGAGGGTGCGGAGGACGGCACGTCCGGCACGCGATTCCCCCTCGTGAGTGTCCTCTATCCCGTATCGCCGCGGCTCGTGCTCTCGCTCGGCTACAGCGGCTACCTCGACCAGACGTGGGGCGTGATATCGCAGTCTGAGCAGGTCATCAACGACGAGACAGTGACCGTCCACGACCTGCTGCGCTCCACCGGCGGAATCGCGCAGATGCGGCTGAGCGCCGCATACTCGCTGACGCCCACATTCGCCGTCGGACTCGCTGGCGGCCTCCTCGCCGGAAACGTCGACAGGCTCGCCGTGCGCACGTTCGACGATGCCGGCGATGACATTCGCTTCTTCGAGGAGCGCAGGCGCTGGCGCTACTCCGCTCCGATCGCTGCTGCGGGCTTCCGCTGGGACGCCGCGACAGGGCTGCGCGTCGGCGCCAGCGTCATGGCCGGCACGGACCTCGAGGCGCGCAGCGACGACGAAGGGGCGGAGGACCGCGACTACGGCGCTCCGCTGGATGTCAGTGTCGGCGGGAGTCTCAGGCTGTCATCGCTGATGATGGCCACGGTCGGCGGTGGCTGGAGTCGCGTGCCCTCCACGACCGGCACTACCGTGAGCAGCGAGACGATGCGGGTCGGCGGAGGCATCGAGTACCAGGGGCTTCGCTCCGGACTCCGCACGTACCCCGTGCGACTGGGCGGCCGCTGGTCCCAGCTGCCGTACCACCTGGAAGGCGAGACGCAGCCGACGGAGGTCGGTGTGTCGGGCGGGATCGGATTCCGCCTCGGCGACCCGATGGATCCGGCGGCAGTCGCCGATTTCTCCGTCGAGCGCGCCAAGCGCAGCGGACTGGCCGACGGCGTGGTAGCCGGCGGCGTCGATGAGCAGCTGTGGCGCTTCACGTTCTCACTCTCGCTGTTCGCCCGCTGAATCGTTCGCGCGCGATCACGCGGTGCACTCGGGGGTAGACCGGAAAGACGGCGCAACTGGACATGGAGCAGCCCCGATCAATGACACATATTCAATCCGCACGTAAGACCGCGTACGTGGAGACGTACGGCTGTCAGATGAACGTCAGCGACGGCGAGCTCATGCAGGGCATCCTCGCCGCCGCCGGTTATGACATCGTCATGCGCCCGGAAGAGGCGGATGTGGTGCTGGTGAACACGTGCGCCATCCGCGAGCACGCCGAGCAGCGCGTGATCGGCCGCGTGGGAGAGCTGTACCGGCTGAAGACGGCGCGGCCCGACATGGTCATCGGCGTGACCGGCTGCATGGCGCAGCGGCTGGGAGAGAGCCTGCTCGAACGCGCTGCGTACGTCGATCTCGTCATGGGACCCGACGGCTACCGCACGCTGCCCGAGACGCTGGGCCGCCTGCGCGCGGATCACCCCGGCGCCGCCGTGGCTTCGT
>DATABQ010000181.1:0-7617 GCA_036259495.1 Longimicrobiales bacterium
GCCGCCGCAGGGCGGGCGGAAGCATCCGCAGCAGGAATACATCCAGATCAACACGCGCAACATCCTGTTCATCTGCGGCGGCACCGACGCAACCGTGCCCTCGAGGATCTTGAGCAGCGCCTGCTGCACGCCCTCGCCCGAAACATCCCGCGTGATCGACGGGTTCTCCGACTTGCGCGCGATCTTGTCGATCTCGTCGATGTAGACGATGCCGCGCTCACATTCCGCGATGTTGAAGTCTGCCGCCTGAAGCAGACGCACGAGGATGTTCTCGACGTCCTCACCCACATAGCCGGCTTCCGTCAGCGTCGTCGCGTCGGCGATCGTGAACGGGACCTGGAGCACGCGCGCCAGCGTCTGTGCGAGCAGCGTCTTGCCGACGCCGGTCGGCCCGATCAGCAGGATGTTCGACTTGTCGATCTCGACATCATCGAGGATGCCGTGATGATTGACGCGCTTGTAGTGGTTGTAGACCGCCACCGCGAGCGAGCGCTTCGCCTGCTCCTGGCCGATCACGTACTCGTCGAGGATGTCCTTGATCTCGCGAGGTGTAGGTACGCGCGGAACGGCTTCCGCAGCTTCGCGCTCTTCCTCCTCCGCGAGGATCTCATTGCAGAGCGATACGCACTCATTGCAGATGTAGACCGATGGGCCGGAGATGAACTTCTTCACCGACTCCTTCGATTTGCCGCAGAAGCTGCAGCGCAGGTGCTTTTCGCTCGGCATTGGCCGCCTACCTCTCGTGCTTGTTCTCCTTGACCGCGTCCGCCACCACTTCCCCGCGGTGTGTCACGACGTGGTCAATGATTCCGTATTCCACGGCTTCCGCCGGGCTCATGAAGCGATCGCGATCGACGTCCTCCGCGATCCGCTCCACAGTCTGCCCGGTATGCTCTGCAAGAATCTCGTTCAGCCGCTGGCGCGCGTAAATGATCTCGCGGGCCTGGATCTCGATGTCAGCGGCCGTGCCCTGGCTGCCGCCCTGCGGCTGATGGATCATGATCCGCGAATTCGGCAGCGCGCTGCGCTTGCCCTTCTGACCGGTCGCGAGCAGCAGCGATCCCATCGACGCGGCGAGGCCCATGCACATCGTGGAGACCGGCGCGCGCATGTACTGGATCGTATCGTAGATCGCCAGGCCGGCGTAAACGGAGCCGCCGGGCGAGTTGAGGTACAGGTAGATGTCCTTCTCCGGATCCTCCGCCTCGAGGAACAGGAGCTGTGCGATGATGATGTTCGCCACGTTGTCGTCGATCGGTGTGCCGAGGAACACGATCCGGTCCATCAGCAGACGGCTGAAGATATCGTAGCTCCGCTCGCCGCGGCTCGTTCGTTCGATTACGTACGGGGGATAAAGTGGCATTGCCTGGGTCGTTCGCCTTTCTCGTCCTTCGTTGCGTGTCGTGCGCCGGCCCGTTCAGCGGACCGGCGCGCGTACCCGTCTACTGAATCTCGGAAAGCGACTTGAGGTAGTCGAACACCTTCTCCTCGGTGATCTCCTGCTCCAGCTGATCGAGCTGTCCGCCCTTGTGCATCTGCGCGATCACTTCACGCCTCGGCCGCCCCATCCGCTCCGCCATTTCGTCGATCCGCGCATCCATCTCCGCCGATGTCGGCCTGAGTGCCTCCATCTCGGCGACGCGGTCCACGACCATCGACCGCTTCAGCGCAACTTCCGCCATCGGCCACATCTGCATTCTCAACTCTTCCAGCTTCTCCGGATCGGCGCCCTCACGAGCTGGCATCATCTGGTCCAGATACCCGCGGACCATCGACTGCGGCACCTCGAACGAATTCGCATCGATGATCTGCTGGACCAGCTGCATCCGCACGCCCCGTTCCGCTTCCTTCTCCGTCTCGCGGCTCAGGTCTTCCGCGATCCGCTCACGCAGAACCGCAAGCGAGTCGAAGTCGCCGAGACCCTTCGCGAACTCGTCATCCAGCGCCGCGTACTCGGGTGTCTTCAATTCGGTGAGCCTGATGTGCATGCGGTGCGGCTTCGTGGGGCCGTTCGGCTCTTCCGCGTTCTCCGGCAGGTCCACCTCGAACTCGGCCGCGTCGCCCGCCTTCAGCGTGATGATCGCGTCCTCTACGGCCTGCAGGGCCTGGCCCTCGCCGATCACGATCTGGTACTGGCGCGGCTTCGAGGGCTCCGCTTCCGTCGCATCATCGAGCGGCGTGATCTCCACCGTCGCCATGTCGCCCGCGACGGGGGTCCCCTCCTCCTTCGTGCGCCAGACCGCGTTCTCCTCGCGCAGCTTCTGGAGCACCTCATCCACCTGCTCATCGGACACCGGCGTCTGCTCGCGCACGACCGTGAATCCGCCGATCCGCTCGAGCTCGATCTCCGGCCGCACCTCCAGCTCCACGTTGAAGCTGAGGTCGCTGCCCGGCTCATAGTTCAGGTTCTCGACGGACGCCTGCGAGATGGGCTGAAGCCCCTCACTCTCGATCGCTTCGCGATACGCGTCGTTGATCACCTTCTCGACCGCCTCCTGCTCGATCGCCGGGCCGAACTTCTTCTCCATCACCGCTGTGGGAATACGTCCCTGACGAAATCCGGGGAGCTTCACCCGCTTCGACAGACGCTGGACGGCGTCCTTCTTCTCGCGCGCGATGCGATCGGCCGGTACGGTGATCGTCAGCCGGCGTGACCACGCGCCCGGCTTCTCGACGGTGACTGTCAATTCCGGTGCTTCTATCGTCATGCTGTATCCAGGGGAAGTTCAGTGCGAAAGGGGGGACTCGAACCCCCACGGGCACGCCCACGAGATCCTAAGTCTCGCGCGTCTACCAGTTCCGCCACTTTCGCGCGGAAAGACTGAAAAAATCTAACAGCCGGGGAAGAGCCGATCAACTCAGCAAGGACGAGTCGCGTCAGGGCGCCGATGAGCGGGCGCCGCCGCTGACTCTGACGGAGCGCCGGGCGGACTCTCAGGGAGCGCCGCGGCTGACTCTCACGGAGCGCCGCGGCTCAGCCGATATCCGTGCAGATGCTCGACATCCATGTCATCGCGGAAGATCCCGAGTATCTCGTCCGCCTCGATGACGAGGGGCGTGAACCCCGGTGGCATCGTCACAGCTCCGAGCCACCTGCCTTCCGGATCGAACACCTGCCATTCCTGCGCGGCCCCTTCGTCAGGCCAGACGTAGTCCCGGATCCAGACGTGGCCATCGCTTTCGGCTTCGATGTCCTCGTAGGCAGGGAAGTGCGTGGGGGGCGGCAGCGCGTCCAAGACCCGGTTGAACATGTCCGTCGAACCCGGGTCGGATTCGGGGTCGGGCTCCCTCATCAGCGCGACGTCCGCGTCCGTAACCGGCCGCAGCGGCCGCTCCGCACGAACCTTTCGCAGGACGCGGCCGTCGGCGTTCCACACCTCGTAGGAGTGATCGGCGGAATGTCCCACGATCACCTGGTCTCCCGCAGCGGCGATGTGCGTTCTCCGACCCCAGATCCGGGGTCCGCCCAGCATCCCGGACTCATGAACGAACATGAAGTGCTCGGAGCCCGCGGACCGGCCGATCTCACCCGCGTAGCTGCCATCCATGCGGTAGCGCATGAGCGCCACGGTGTCCTGCACGACGCGGGACTCGCTCCCGGAGCCGGAGCCGAATGTGAAGCTCGGCAGAGCGATGAAGGAACCGTCGCCGAGACGCGTGGATGGTGTCGGCACTCCCCCCGACGGCGATGCTTCGAACCTCGCGGTGCGCACGAGCTCCCCATCTGGCGAGAACACGGTGAGGCGGTCGAGCGATGCATCGGTGACGAGGAGGGAATCGCCCGGGAGCAGGAAGATCCGCCACAGGTTTCGGAACTCGCCCGGGCCCTCTCCCGGTCCGCCGATCGTCTCAAGCAGCGCACCATCCGTCGAAAAGATCCGGATCTCGCTCGAGCCGCTGTTTGCGACTGCGACCCTGCCATCCCTCAGGCGAACGACGCCTCGGACATCGTAGAGGTCGTGGCCGGGCGCGTCAGTCTCGCCGATCCGCAGGTGCGGCGTGTCCGCGAGAGTCCAACCTTCGCCCTCCCCCCACGCCGGCGCCGCGCTTTCGGCGATGCTGACTCCGACACTGTCGCGCACGGTGTATTGCTGCGGTGCGCCAGGCATGTCACACGCGGTGTTCAGCGCCGCGATCAGCAGTACGCCCGCGACGGACTTGCGCATGTCAGGGCATGCGGACATTCGCAATGTACGTGCGGCCGTCCGGGTACTCCATGAGCAGCGACACGACTTCGCCGCTCCTGGCCTGACGCAGGAGGGAACGCGCCTCGGCAAGCGAGGCGACGGGTGTGCGATCAATGGAAACGACGCGATGATCGCGGCCGATGTTCCTGCGCGCAGCCGGACTCGCCGGTGCCACACCCGCCACGAGCACGCCGGCCGTCTCGTCGTAACCGAGCTGACGCGCCAGCTGGGGCGTCAGCTCCTCCAGCTCGAGGCCGAGCCCCGCGGTAATACGCGGCGGCTGACGCTGCGGCAGGCGCCCCGCGCCTTCCGCTTCCATCAGCGGCACCCGCAGCTTCAGCGACGCGCCGTAGCGGATCACGTCGAGGGGAACGGTGTCGCCGGGCTCCTGCAGCGCCACCAGCCGCTGGAGCTGACCCACGCGGTCCACGGCCGTGCCTGACACGGCGACGATGACGTCATGCCGCTTCAGCCCCGACTGTTCGGCGGGCGATTCGGGCGCAAAATCTTCGACCACCACGCCCGCGATCGCCGGCAGGCCGTACACCTCGGCGTCTTCCGGCGTGACGTCCGCGATCGAGATGCCGAGCAGCGGACGTCGCACGTAGCCGTACTCGATCAGGTCGCGCATCACGCGCCGGGCGAGGTTCGAGGGAATCGCGAAGCCGTAGCCCTGGCTGTAGCCGGTCGAGCTGGCGATTGCGGTGTTGATGCCGATCACCGTGCCGCGCAGGTCGACGAGCGGACCGCCGGAGTTGCCGGGATTGATCACCGCGTCCGTCTGAATGAAGTCCTCGATCGCATACTGCGCCGCGAGCGGATCGGCCGACATGAGCTCCGCACCGAGGATGTTGAGCGGCCGGCCCTTCGCGCTGATGATGCCGCTCGTCACCGTGAAGTCTAGCGGGCTCTCATTGGCGAAGCCGGGGTTGCCGATCGCGAGCACCCACTCGCCGACGCGTGCGTCGTCCGAATTGCCCAGCGCGACCACCGGCAGGTCCGCCGCGTCTACACGGATCACGGCGATATCTGTGCTCGGGTCGGTGCCGACGATCTCCGCCTCCAGCACGCGCTTGTCTCGCAGCGTGACCATGATGCGATCCGCATCTGCGACGACATGGTTGTTCGTCAGGATGTAACCGTCACTCGTCACCAGGAAACCCGAGCCTCCGAGCACCTGCGGCACTGCGCCTTCCGGTGCCAGTCCGTCCGGCCCTTCGAACAGCTCGCGCAGCCCGGCCGGCACACCCGACCCCTCCTGGGAGGGACTGCGTTCCACCTCGATCCGCACCACCGACGACGTCACTGCATCGGCGATCGTGATGAATGCGTCGGACAGCGAAGTTGCATTTCGCACCGCCTCACGGGCCGCGGGCGGCGTAGACGCCGGCAGGGCCGTCGGCCGCGGCGGCTCGGGCCGCAGGGTCACGCCGGCGAATGCTCCGCCGAGGGCGAGCAGCCCGATAATGAGGAGGGCCAGGAGTCTGTTGCGAGGCTGCGTCGCGTTCATGCCGGATCGTTGTCCAGTAAGGAGTTGTGCGACTCTAAGCTATGTACACCGGCGCGTGAAATCTACCTCGAGGGACGAACGCCGCGGGAGCTGTTGCGGACTGCCTGCGTGCAGACCGGCCGTCCTTCCGACCCCAGCCGCAGGTCCAGTCCCGGATCCGGGACCCCGCGTCCCACGGGAGGAACACACAGCGGCAGCCGGAGGTCGACCGAACGATCGCCGGACCATGGGAGCAAACGAGATGCGCCGTCCAGAGCGGCGGTCCGCGCGTTGCACCCTGCGTCGCCCGCGAACTCCTCCAGCTGGGACAATCAGTGGACAACCTCGTGCCGGATCTGCGCTACTCCGTTCGATCGATGCTTCAGCGGCCGGGTTTCACATTCGCCGCATTGCTCACGCTCGCGCTCGGGATTGGCGCGACGACGGCGATGTTCAGCGTGGTGCAGGGTGTCCTGCTTCGTCCTCTTCCATACGATGCCGTCGAACGGCTCGCCATTTTCGGGCAGGGCGAGCGCGGTGGAGATCCCGACCAGATCTCGAGCATCTCCGTCGCGAACTTCACCGACTGGCGCGAGCAATCGAGCTCGTTCGAGAGCATGGCGCTGTATTCACGGGCGCAGATCACGCTGACCGGCTTCGGCGATGCGGAGACGGTCGCCGGTGCACAGGTCACGCCGGATTTCTTCCGCGTGTTTGGAGCGGAGCCGATGATCGGCCGCACGTTCACCGAGGATGAATCCCGCCCCACCGGACCGGAAGCCGTGATCGTCAGCCATCAGTTCTGGCAGGAGCGGCTCGGCGGTGACGCCGATGTGCTCCGCCGTACGCTGAACATCCGGGGTGTGCAGACGCCGATCGTGGGAGTTACGCCGGCCGGATTCGAGTATCCCACCGGCGCGCGCCTGTACATACCCGTGCGCAACGGCGAAGGGTGCGGGCGTGGCTGTGTGTATCTGGTCGGAATCGCTCTCCTGCGCCCGGATGCGACGCTCGATCAGGCACGCACGGAGCTGGTCGGCATCGCGAGCCGCCTGGAGCAGCAGTATCCCGAAGCGAACACGGATGTCACCGCGAGCCTGCGATCCCTGACGGATGTAGTGGTTGGCGACGTGCGGCGCGCGCTCCTTGTGCTGCTTGGAGCGGTGTTCATGGTGCTCCTCATCGCGTGCGCAAACGTCGCGAACCTGCTGCTCGTACGCGGGTCCAGCCGGTCTGCAGAGATCGCCGTGCGCACGGTGCTCGGCGCGAGCCGTCGCCGAATCGTTGCTCAGCTGATGACGGAGAACCTCGTGCTCGCGTTTGTCGGCGGTGTGCTCGGGTTGCTTCTGGCGAGCTGGGCCGTCGACCTGCTGCGAGCGTTCGCGCCCGCGGACCTCCCGCGCATCGACGAGATCGCCCTGAATGGCACGGCGCTCGTGTTCGCGCTGGTCGTCGTGCTCATGACGGCGCTGATATTCGGTTTGCTGCCCGCGCTCCGCATCTCCCGTGGCACACTTGCGGAGACGCTTCGTGGATCGGGGCGCGGCGACGTGGGTGGGCGGCGCGGCTGGGGACGGTCCGCAATTCTGATTGCCGAGGTTGCGCTCGCGGCCATGCTGCTGCTCGGAGCCGGTCTGATGATGCGCAGCCTCGCCGGCATGAACGAGATCGACCCCGGCATCGCCACCGACGGCGTCGCTCACTTCACCATTGGGCTGCCGGGTGCCACATACGACTCGCCGGAGCGTCGTGTGCTGTTCATCGGCGCTCTTCAGGAGCGTCTCGCTGCCATACCAGGCGTCGACGGCATCGGTGTAGTCATGCCCATGCCGCTGTCCCCAAGCGTGTATGGCGCGAGCTTCGAGCGGCTCGATCAGCCGTCGGAGCCGGGACGCGAGCCGGTGGCGCTCCTGCGCGCCATCGACGGCGCCGGGATCGCAG
>DATABQ010000182.1:0-7054 GCA_036259495.1 Longimicrobiales bacterium
CCCCCAGGCCGAGGCGGTCCTGCTCTGCCGTTCCGGCTCTCGCAGCTCGGGCGCGATACGCCAGCTCCGTGCGCACGGCTACGAGAACCTGCGTAACCTCAAGGGCGGAATCCGGGGATGGGCGGAGGAAGTCGACCCATCGATGCCGACGTACTGAGAACAGTCAGCGAGTGGGATTGGGAGTGGGGTGTTAGAGGATTGGCGGTGGGCGGGGCGTGGCCTGACGTCTCATCGACACCACTCCCACTCCTGCACCCAGGAACACTCCCGTTCCGACTCCCACAACCATTCCTCGGCGCGGTACGGCCCATGCGGCGAAGTCCCCAGGCAGCGCCGCACGGACTGCGGCGAGCGGAAACGTAAGTGAAGGTGCGGGAAGGGGTTACGCTACAGCCCCTCTCCCCTTAACTTCCATGAGCAGCAGACAGCCCAGCAGCAGAGGAGAGGCAGACGATGGCGCAGCGGAATCTCGACGTACGCACGCTCGTGTCGGAATGGGTGCGCGGCAGGCGCGGCTACATGGCTGGCGCTGTGCTGGCGCTGGTGATGGTCGTATTCGCCGTCGCGCGTTTTGCGCCGGCGGCCGATCTGGCGGTTGCCGAGACGGCTGCGGACGCTGAGGCGGCTGCCGCCCGGGTGTCGATCGACAGTGCTGCGGCGGCGGCCGATGCGGCTGCTGTCGCCGATTCGGTTGCGGCTGCGGAAGCGGCGCCGGCGGAGTCCCCGATCGTGCTCGAGGGTGCTTCGACCGAGGAGATGTTCGGCTTCAGCCCGATCGAGAATGGCGTGCCGCGCATGAAGCGGCCGGACGTTGTACGAGGGCTCTACCTGAACGCATATGCGGCGGGCTCCGACCGCAAGCTGGACCGGCTCATCCGCATCGCGAACGAGACGGAGATCAACGCCTTCGTGATCGATGTGAAGGAGGCCGGTCATATCAGCTACGACTCGCGCATTCCCATGGCGAATGCCCTGGGTGTGGACAAGCCGTACATCCGCGACATGCGCAGCGTGCTCCGCAAGCTGCGCGAGAACAACATCTACCCGATCGCTCGCATCGTCGTCTTCAAGGATGGTCCGCTGTCGAAGGCACGCCCGGACTGGGCCGTGCAGCACGTCGAGGGCGGGGACTGGCTGGACAGCGACGGCTACCGCTGGGTCGATTCGTACAATCGCAACGTGTGGGACTACAACATCGCCATCGCTCGTGAAGCGATCGAGCTCGGGTTTGCGGCCGTTCAGTGGGATTACGTCCGCTTCCCGGACGTGCCCGGATCGCTCATGCGGAAGGGCGTATGGCCGGCGGCCGAGGGTCGCAGCAAGGCCGACGGCATCCGCGACTTCATCGTGTACTCGCAGGAGAAGCTCGCGTCCTATGATGTCCCGATCACAGCGGACGTCTTCGGCCTCACGACATCGGCCGGAACGGACATGGGAATTGGCCAGCTCTGGGAGAAGCTCGCGGATGTGACCGACGCGCTGCTGCCGATGGTCTATCCGTCCCACTACCAGCGCGGCTCCTACGGTATCGCGCATCCGAACGCGAGTCCGTACGAGACCGTGAAGACCGCACTCCAGCATGGCGTGCGCCGCAACTCGAAGATCGAGAACGGCGCCCGGATCGTACCCTGGCTGCAGGACTTCACGCTGGGCGCACCACGCTACGACGCGTCGTACGTCCGCGCACAGATCGACGCGGTCTACGATGCGGGACTCGAGGAGTGGGTGCTCTGGCATCCAGGCAGCAACTACAGTGTCGAGGCGCTCGCATCGGCAGACGGCGAGGTCCCCCGGCTGCCGCGTCCCGGGGCCGACAGTGTCGAAGTCGAGGCGAAGAAGGACGGGCCGCTCGGCACGCCGATTCGAGGGCACTGAGTGATGGACTGAGTTGTAAGAGTGGCCCTGTCCTCATGCGCGAGGGCGGGCACTGAGCAGAAGAGTGGCCCTGTCCTCGATCGTGAGGGCGGGGCCACCTTTTTTATTTCACCACAGAGCACACGAAGCACACAGAGGGCGGTCCGGTCGCTCCGGAGGCTCCGCGGTCGGAGCGCAGGCTCGTCGGCGGAGCAGGGTGCCAGGCGTAGCCCGAAGTTGCGCGGCGGGGCGTGTTTCCTGTTTTGCTGTTAACAACAAAATAGATGCGGGCGGTGCCGGGCATCCGGATTATCCGAGCAGTACGCCGCTATGCTGCGCCTGTATTCGCCGAAAATGGGCGCTTGCCGCGAAACCGGCTGATCCACGAAGTCGACTGCTCCACCACGACCCCACCTCTGTGTGCTCTGTGTGCTCTGTGGTGATAAAATCCGTTGTTCCCCAGCCTCAGTGCCCTCGCCCACCCTCAGAGCCCTTCTCTCTCCTCGGAATCAGGCTCCAGCTTTGTGCTCGCGTGGGAGACATGTGCTGCCTTGCGGGCGGCGGGCAGGCCGGCGTAGCGGGGGCGGTGGAAGAGGAATCCCTGTGTGAAGTGCACGCCGATCTGCTTGACGGTCTCGAACTCCTCGCGTCGCTCGACGCCTTCGGCGATGACCTGTGTGCCCTGGCTGTTGGCGAAGGAGACCATCGTCTCGACCAGGTTCTGCTTCAGGAAGTTCGTGTCGATGTTCGCGATCAGCGATATGTCGAGCTTGATGTAGTCGGGCTCGAGGTTGGCGATCGAGCCGAGGCCTGCGTAACCGCTGCCGGCATCGTCCACGGCGAAGCGGAATCCGCGTTCGCGGAATGCATCGAGGTACTCCTTGAAGCGCGGGTAGTCCTTGATGGCGGTGCGCTCCGTGATCTCGAGCACGACACGGCTCGGGTCGGATATGCCGAGCTCCTCCGGATCGAGATTGCGGAACGTCGGATCATCGAAGTCGTGAGGATCGATGTTCAGGAACAGGAACTGACCGTCCTTCAGATCGTCGTAGATTCCGCTGACGGCGCGCTTGCGGAGCAGTCGGCTGAGCTCCCACACGAGGTTCGCTTCCTCGGCGACCTCGAACAGCACCTCGGGTGAGCGCAGCTCGCGGCGGACCCCGCGTGCGAGTGCTTCGAAGCCGTATACCTCTTCGGTGGCGGTGACAATGATCGGGTGATACTCGATGAATACGGCGCCATCGCGGATCGTCGACTTGAGGTCGCTGACCTTGCGGGTACGCTCCCACTGTTCGGCGCCGCGCGCGGCCTGCGCGGCCTCGCGGATGCCGCGGTAGATCAGCCGCTCGGTGCGGATCTTCGGATTGCGGAAGATGGTGGCCGCACCGACATAGATCCCGCACAGGGCGGCGATGTCATCGCCATGCACATCCTCGATGCTGGAGCGCAGGAAGATCTCGAGACGCTCGGAGATCATGCGCAGCCGCTGCTCGGCGGCGTACGGCGAGCTCGGCACTTCCGTGAAGAGGATGAAGTCGTCATCGGCGATGTGCGAGACCATCATGATGTTCTCGACGGGCGATGTCTCGTTGGCGTAGAACCGCCGGAGCGCCTGTGCCGTGGTCTCCAGCACATCGTCCAGCTTCTGCCAGCCGTAGATCTCCTCGATCTTCTCGTACCACACGAAATGGATGTAGAGGACGGTCAGCTCGCCGCGACGGTCGAGCAGCTCGCGCGCGCTCTCGATCATGACGGGCAGGGTGGGCAAGCCGGTCAGCTTGTCGTAGAGCAGCTCCTCGTACCTGACGAGCTCGGCGGCGTCGGCGGTCGAGCGTACCTCGAGGGCGCCGAGCGATCGCTTCTGCGCGATGGCAAGACGCAGCTTCAGCTCATCGGCGCTGGCCGGCATGAGGACCCAGTCGTCCGCGTCGGCGAGGGCGAGGTTCGGGCATTCGTTGTCCTCGCCGCACGCAAAGAGCAGCGCTGCATTGGCGCGCCGGGCGATGGCGCGAAGGCGGTGCACATCGCTGTCGTCGGTGAGCTCCACGATCATCACGTCCGGCGCGTCACTGCTACCGGCGCCATTCGTGCTGAATGCGTCGACTGTATCGGAGACGGTGGCGTCCAGCTCCGCGGCCACCTGGTCTATGACCTTTCGCAGCTCTGCGTTCCGCGTCTGAGCGACGATTCTCACGCGCTCTTCTCTCGCGCCTTCAGGTTGAGTTCGACACGCTCGCCAAGCTCGCGCAGCTGAATCGGCTTGACGATGTAGTCATCGGCGCCCGCGCGGAGCCCTTCGTGCTTGTCCGCGAAATCACTGCGCGCCGTAAGCATCACGACGCGAGTGCGATCGAAGTTCGGGTGATTCTTGATGACCCTGGCGACCTCCCAGCCGTCCATGCCGGGCATCATCACATCGAGCAGCACGAGGGCCGGCTGCACGTCCTCCAGCATGCCGAGCGCTTCCTTCCCGTCCTTCGCGGTCACGACCGCGTAGCCCTTCGACTCGAGGAACGTGCGCACGATGTCCAGCGCGTTCGGGTCGTCATCGACGACCAGCACCGTAATATCCGTCATAGTGGCCACCGTTCTCCTGGATCCTGCTACTGCTTTCTGCCGGATACGAACCATGCGAACGCACCGACAACCGGAAGCAGCACTACCGCTGCCAGCCAGGCGATTCTGTCGCCCGCACCGCGTCGCGCGCCCAGAATGGATACGATGGCGAAGACGTTGAGGATGAGGACGACCAGCGCCAGACCGGTTCTCAAGCAACCTCCTCGGCGGAATCGGCCGGGGCAGCCTGCTCCGCTCCCGAGGGGGCAAGAACTGAGCCATGTGACGACGCGTTCAGGTGCCGGTCCGCGCCTGCAAACTGCAGCTCGTGAAGCCGCGCATACAGGCCGCGCTGGCGGAGCAGCGCCGCGTGTGTGCCTTCCTCCCGCAGCTCGCCGTGGTGCAGCACGATGATGCGATCCGCGTTCTGCACGGTGGAGAGCCGGTGCGCGACGATGATGGACGTGCGTCCATGCATGAGCTCCGCGAGCGCTTCGTCGATCTGATGCTCGAGTGCCGAATCGACGGAGCTCGTCGCCTCGTCGAGGATGAGCACCTGCGGCTCGAACGCGAGTGCACGCGCGAACGAGAGCAGCTGCCGCTCACCCACCGACAGGTTCGCGCCGCGCTCGCCGAGCTGCTCACCGTAGCCGCCCGGCAGCCGCGCGATCAGCGCATCCGCGCCGACCCTGCGCGCTGCCTCTTCCACGCGCTCCTCGCTCATGTCCGTGCGCCCGAGACGGATGTTGTAATCGATGTCCCGGCTGAAGAGAAACACGTCCTGGAGCACGAGGCCGATGCGTTCACGCAGATCGTGCACGGGCGCATCCCGGATCGGCACGCCATCAAACAGAATCTCACCGCGCTGCGGCTCATAGAAACGGAGCAGCAGGCTGATGATCGACGTCTTGCCCGCCCCGGTGTGGCCGACGATAGCAACCTTCTCTCCCGCACGCACGCGGAAGCTCACGTCCCGGAGCACCCACTCCCACTCGGCCCCGGGCTCATCGCCCGATCGCACGTACGCGAACCAGACATTGCGGAACTCGATCTCCCCCGCGCCCGGCACAGGCAGCCCGGACCCGGCAGCACCCGCACCCCCGCTTCCACGTGCGCGTGCCGTGGTCGTCTGGTCTCCCCCCTCCCATCCCCGCTCCCCTGAACGTCCCCACTCCCGGTCCCGCTCCCCGATGGGTTCAGTGTCCAGCAGCGTAAAGATCCTCTCCGACGACGCCATCGCGCCCTGCAGCATGTTGTACTTCTCGGAGAGGTCCTGGATCGGGCGGAAGAATCGCCGGGCGAACTGCAGGAACGCGGCGACCGTTCCGATGCTCACCGCACCGCCCATCACTTCGAAACCGCCGTACGTGATGATGGCCGCGAGCGCGATCGCCGTGAGGATCTCGATGATCGGGAAGAACATCGCGTAATAGCGGATGGAACGGAGGTGTGCGGCGAGGTAGTGCTCGTTGATGCGGCGGAACTGTTCGTCGGCTGCGCGCTCGCGCCCGAACAGCTGCACGACGGCCACACCGGAGATGTGCTCCTGGAGGAACGAGTTGATACGAGCGAGGCGGACGCGCACATCGCGGTATGCTTCGCGGATGCGTGAGCGGAAGATGATCGCGACAGCGAACACGAACGGCATGACGGTGAGCGTGACGAGCGCGAGCTGCCAGTCCATGATGAACATCGCCGTGACGATGAGCAGCAGTGTGAAGACGTCGCCGAAGATGGAGACGACGCCGGAGCTGAACAGCTCGTTCAGCACCTCCACATCGCTGGTCACGCGCGTCATCGTTCGGCCGACGGGATTGCAGTCGAAGTAGGGAAGCGGCAGTCGCTGAAGGTGTCCGAAGATCTGGCGCCGCAGATCGTACATCACGTGCTGGCCGAGCCAGGTGGTGATGATGGTCTGCACGGCCTCGAGCACGAACGCGAGCAGAAGCGACGCCAGGAGCGCGGCCGAGAGCAGCAGCAGGAGCGGGACATCGCCGTCGGGTATGGCGCTGTCGAGTGCGATCTTCGTGAGGATCGGACCGGTGAGCTCGACGGCGGCTGCGGCGAGCAGCACGAGGACGGCTGTCGTGACGCGGCCGCGGTGCGGGCGCAGGTAGGCCAGAAGGCGGCGCATGAGGCGCGCGTCGTATGCCTTGCCGAGAGCTTCTTCCTCGTGCGATGCAGTGCCTGCCACCGCCCGTTACCCCCCTCCGCGGAGACGCCGCTGCTCGTCGCGGAGGCGGCGTCGTTCCTCTTTTTCGCGCTGGCGCGCGTCCTTTGCCGATTCACCGCGCCGTCGAACGGATATGTCGACGCCGCCCATGAAGCAGAAGCCGTTGATCCGCAGCACGGGCGCCGCGGGGTCTGGGTTGCGTGTCGATGACGCGTGCCCGAAGCCGCCCATGATCGCTATGCCGCTCGCATCGACGTTCAGGTCCGGCGGCACGACGATATCGACGCCGCCCATCATCGCGAAGATGAAGACCTCCGTCTCGCCCGGCGGCAGCGCGACCTCGCGGAAGTCCAGGTCCGCGCCGCCCATGAGCGCCATCACGACGTTCTTCTTGCCAGGCGACCAGTTGCCGCGACGTTCGACGCCGCCCATGAACGCGAGCAGCGTGCGACTGTCCCGGATGGCTTCGCG
>DATABQ010000183.1:0-4428 GCA_036259495.1 Longimicrobiales bacterium
CTTTGCCTTGCCGATGTAGAGAGTCTCGCCCTGCCGGTCCTTGAAGAAATAGACACCCGGCCGGTTCGGCAGAGACTTGAATTTGTTAGTGAGACCTTCGCGAGGCACGCCGTTCTCCTGCTTCGAATTCCGGCTTCTCTATACCCCGGAGGCAGGGGAACGGATCGTTTTTCACCACAGAGCACACAGAGCACACAGAGCACACGGAGAACGGATTTTTCATTTATAACAACGGATTACGACCGCGGTGTTCCTCAGCCCGCTGTCCGTTATCCGTTCAATCAAATCTGTTGTCGTCATTCGTTCTCTGTGTGCCCTGTGTGCTCTGTGGTGAAACACTCCCCGACTCATCGCCGGAAGCGCCTCAGAGCCGTCCTCACCTCTCCCACCCCGAAGAGGCTCGCCAGTCCGAAGTACAGGAGGCCGAACGGCACCATGACGACGATCAGCGAGATAATCTGATGGAGCGGCGGAAGGATATGGAGGACGCCGCGTGCGGCCGCAGCCGCCAGAATGGCCGCACCGATGAGCCGGAAGAGGACGCCTGTGGCGGAGGCATCGCCAATGCGGCGCCCGAGCGCACGGCGCAGCAGCGTCCATTCGAGCCACGCGGCCATACCGGTGCCTGCGGCCAGGCCTGCGGCACCGATCGGGTTGCCGAATACCGTCACCCCTGGTCCGATGCTGACGGTGACGCCGCGCACCGTGATCGGCTCGAGCAGCATCATCAGCGTGCCCCCGAGCAGCGCCGAGGTGACCACGCGGAGCATGGCGATCTTCGCGGGTGTCTTCGTGTCGTTCAGCGCGTAGAGCGCGGAGGAGTAGAGGCGCGTCGCTGTGGATGCGAGCAGTCCGATCGAGTACCCGGCCAGGATGAGGTAGACCAGAATGGTGTCTGCCCGGGTGAACTCGCCGCGCTCATACATCGCGCCGATGATCACGTCGCCGAATACGAGGTATCCGATGACCGACGGCACGACGAACACGGCCATCTGGCGCAGTCCGGCCGCGACGCGCTGCCGCAGCGGCTCGGCGTCGCCGCCTCCTGTGCGCGAGAGCTCCGGGAGCTCGGCTGCGGCGATGGACATGCCGAAGAGGCTTACGGGCAGCATGTAGAACGTCTGTGCGTAGCTCAGGGCTGCGACGGCACCGACGAACAGGAACGATGCGAGCACCATGTCCACCCAGCCGCTGAGCTGCACCACGCCCCGGCCCATGATTGCCGGGCCCGCGTTGCGCAGAACGGTCGACGCGCCGTGGGAGCGCAGATCCCACCGAAAGCTGAGGCCGCGCTGGAGCCGGAGGATCCACGGCACCTGGATGAGGAACTGGAGCGCGCCGCCGACCAGCGCTCCCCAGGACAGTGCGATGACGAGCCCGCGCTCATCCAGCCGTGCGCCGAACACGAGCAGCACGGTGATCATCGCGGCGTTCCATAGCACCGGCGCGGTGTACGAGACGAAGAAACGGCGATGGCTGTTCAGGATCCCGAGCGCCCAGGCAGACAGCACCAGGATCCCCGTCATGGGGAAGATGATGCGCGTGGCGATGATCGTTATGTCGCGGACCTCGCCCTCGAAGCCGGGCAGGAAGAAGCTGACGAGCACTGGCGCCATGAGTGCGCCGAACAGCGACAACCCTCCCGCGAGCGCGAGCAGCAGCGCGAAGATGGCGCTCGCGAGCTTCCCGGCTGCCTCGGTATCGCCCTTCTGCAACAGCTTCGAATAGACCGGGATGAAGGACGCGCTCAGTGTGCCTTCACCCAGCAGGTTCTGCAGCACGTTCGGCATTCGCAGCGCGCCCTTGAACGCGGATGCGTAGCCGGAGTTGCCGAGGTATCTCGCGAAGATGATGTCGCGTATGAACCCCGCCACGCGGCTCAGCAGGATGCCGGCGCCTACCAGCCGTGCGGACGAGAATCCGGAGCCGGTCGGCTGCGTGGGTTCGGAGGCTTCCCCTTCCGGGGATGCGGGCTCAAACGTCTGATTCACCGGGTGGCAGCGCTCCCGGCGCACGCTTCTCTTCGAGGAGTTTGTGGATGAAGGCGCTCTCCTCGTCCAGCCGCTGGAGCTCGCGGTTCAGGCGGTCCACCTCGCCTTCCAGCGCGGCCAGACGCCGTTCGCCGAGCGAGTCAGCCCCACGACCGCTCTCCAGCCGCGCTGCGATCGCGCGGCCTACCTGGGAATCGAGGATCACCGCGACGAGCGGAATCATCAGCGCAACGAGCAGAACAATCAGGACCAGGCTCATATCCGGCCAAGGTATTGGTGCGCGAGCGGCAGTAGCAAGGACACTGCCATCTCGTCCACACACGTATGGGGGAGCCGGATCTGGCCCGCAGAACTGGCATGCCGCGCCATCATGATTCGCATAAAGGCCCGCTCCATGCCGCCGTCCCGGCCAGTTCCATGTCGAGCTCGGCTTCGATGCGACTGATGAGGTCGCGGCCGTGGGCCGCCACGAACGGCAGCGGCCCGAAGACCCGTTCCTGCGGCTTGTCTGCCGGCTGGATCTGAGCGGCCGCACGCCGCAGCTGCTCGATCTTCACGTGCTTCGTGCGCCGGAGCTGTGCGATGATCTTCTTCTCCGCAGCCGTAGCGTCGAGAAGACTGGAATTGCGTGCCCGCATGAGCGGCCCGCGCAAAGTCGGATCGATGGCCTCTGCCGCCTCCGTGAGCTGCGCATACCCGCTCCGCATTGCACTTCGCAGCGACTCCAGACTTCGCTCGACATCGTCCGGCACTTCTGCCGTGACCGCGTCGGCGACGACGTCGCGAAACGGACGCGCCAGCGCTCCGATGTCGATATCCAGCTTCGCGAGCGTTCTGCCCAGCTTGTCGTCGACCAGTGTCACGCTCGGGCGCGGCACGACGACGGGCGCCAGGATGCCGTGCGCGGCAAAAAGGCAGCCGATCTGTGCGAAGTAGCTGAGCTCGCCGGGTCCGGCCACATACGCAATCGTCGGAAACAATGCACTCTCGACGACAGGTCGGAGCAGTACGTTGGGTGAGAACCGCTCCGGCTCCGCTGCGATCATATCGAGCAGCGCGTTCTCTCCGATGCCGCTCCGCTGCCTGCGCGTTGCCCAGCCACGCGCCGTCCGGATGATGCGGTCCCGGCCGTCTTCATCGAGGAGCATCAGGTTCGATGCATCGGGAGCGACCGCCACCTGCGCATCGAAGCCGGCGGCTTCGAGCCGATCCGTCTGTCTGCCGACCGGATCGTTGCCGTCGAGCATGCGGGCGGCATCGGTGGTGAGGACCTGCGCCGATGCACGGCGGAGGGCCGGGTGTGCGGAATCGACCATAGCCACGCGCCGATCGTGCAGCAGGTAGCGCAGCGTCGATGCGAACGATGCGGCGACGGTGCTGCCGGGCACATACGCGTCGCGCACATGCTCCATGATGTCCGCGGCGTCTGCAGTGTCCGGCAGCGACGCCTCCAGCTGCTCGACTGCCCGGTCTATCCCCGGTCCCCACTGCCGATGGCTGAGCGGCAGCGCTGCTGCATCCGCAGGCGCATCCACTGCGATGCGCTGAACGTACTTCTCCGTGTCGAGTACGGCAGTGTGGTTCGCCTCGTCCCAGTCGTGATCGTCACTGCCTATCCAGAACAGCGCGAGCACCGGCCGGCCAAGCCGCCGCTCCAGCACATCCGCCAGGCGGATCGCACCGAGGATCTTGTAGATGGTGTAGAGTGGGCCGCCGAACAGCGCGGGCTGCTGGCCCGTCGTCACGAAGAAGCCGTCGCCAGCGAGGATTCTCCGGAGCCGGTCCGCCGCGTCGCCGAGCGGCTCGATTGCCGCGCCTGCCGCCGCCCGCGCCGGGCCGTCCAGCCGCGACTCCACTTCGGCGGCCTTCCGCTCGTACGCCGCGGGATCGCTGTGATGTCCGGTATAGAATGCGGAGAGGTCGCGGCCAGCGAGGTAGTCGCTGACGAGTCTGCCCCCACCGGCGAGCGGGCGTACCAGGACGTGCGCTGCTTCGCCGGCGGCCGGCCGGATTATGCTCCGGCCCTCGTTCACGGACGACATCGCGCCCGCAGCAGACAGCAGCCCCTCACTCGGAGTCGCGCCCCTTGTGGTAGGGTTCACCGCGCGCAATCGTCCCGGTGCGATAGAGCTGCTCCAGCAGCATCAATCGCGCGAGATCGTGCGGCAAAGTGAACGTCGACAGGCGCATTCGTCGGTCTGCTTCCTTCAGAACGTTGTCGCTCAGGCCGAGAGCACCGCCGATCAGGAAGGCAATGCCGGGCAGCGCCTCGACCGCACTCCGTTCGATGTAACGCGCCAGGCGCCTCGAGCTCCACGCGTCGCCGCGGGCCGTCAGCGCGATCACCTCTGCGCCCTTCGGCACGCGGCGCAGCAGGCGCTCACCCTCTGCATTGCGGATCGCATCTTCATCCAGCCCGCGGCCCGCACGTTCCTCT
>DATABQ010000184.1:0-5006 GCA_036259495.1 Longimicrobiales bacterium
ATAGCGTGGTCCGCAGATAACGGCGGTAATCCATCGAGATGGAGTAATTCTCCGCGGCGGCACTGCGGCGCACGGATTCACCGGTGATATCGCTCGGAATGTCGCATGCGAAGCATGAGACCAGGCCGACGGAGACGTTGAAGCGCTCACCGTCGATCGGACCGGTCGGCAGCCACAGTGTATTGTCCTTGATGTACGACAGATAGTTCGTCGCGAGAAGTCCGCTCCGTGTCAGGTCGCGTGTGTCCGGCGTGGTCGCGCCGCCGAACGGGCCTTCGGAGAGACCGTCCTCCACGTCGACGCGGTCGCTCTGCTGCATACCGAGCTGAAGCTCGACGCGGCGATAGCGACTCAGCGGATAGCTCGCGATGAAGTAGCCGCCGAAGCCTGCGTCCTCATAGACATCCCATGCGACGTCGCGGAACAGGCCCTTGTAGCGGAAGACGCCGAAGCCGTAGTTCAGGCGATGCGACAGGTTGAGGTACATCGCGCTGGCGCTGAAGCGGTCGACGAGCTGCGACAGGTCGCTCGCCTGAAAGGCGGACACGCCGAGGAACAGGATGTGGTTGCCCAGCATGTCCGACATCAGAAACTGCGCTCCCTGTGCGGCTGCATAGCCGGGCGCATAAAGTGCGTCCGCAGCGGCAAAATCGAGCGACATGCCGTCCAGGGTGCTATACGGCTCCGCATCCGCCTGCGCGACCGCCGGCGCCTGCAGCTCCGACCACTGCCAGGCAGCGAGCGCGTCGCCGTTAGCAGCGTGCGCACGCGGGTCCAGCGCGATCCTCTCGCCCTCTCCGGTGAGCTGGCTGCGATAGATCCGGAAAGCTGCGGACTGGAAGCCGGCGAACACGAGACTCTCACCGTCCGGTGACCAGCTCGGGTCGAACGCGCCTCCGGTGAGCTCCGTCACGCGACGCCCATTGCCTTCCGTGTCCACGATGTAGAGCTCGGATGCGCCGCTGCGGTCGGAGTGGAACGCTATCCACTCGCCGTCCGGCGACCAGCGTGGAGCGCGGTCGATCCAGTCACCCCATGTCACATACCGCATTCCGCCGGTCGCGACATCCAGGAGAACCAGATTCGTCGAGCCTTCGCGGCCGAACGCGGTGCGGTCGGAGGCGAACACGACCCGTGTGCCGTCCGGTGACCACTCGGGGTCCTCGTCGCGGTAGCGGTCGTTCGTGAGCCGCCGCAGCTGCTGCGACTCGAAATCCAGGACGAACAGGTCCGCAAAACCCGCCGTAGTGAGTCCCGAGAACACCACCTGGGTGCCGTCACGGTTCCAGCGAGGCGAACGAACGCCGACGATGTCCGGCCACTGATAGCGGCCGACGACCTCGCGTTCCGCCGGGTCCCAGATCAGCAGCGCATCACGGTCCAGGAAGCGCGACGATATCGCGAGCAACCCGTCGGAGCCGACGTCGAACGACGATTCGTATGCATGGAACGACTCGAATTCCGCGTTTCTCTCCCCTTCCAGGACCGTCTCTACGGCGCTCCGCTCGTCGCTCAGCGAGCGTGCGTAGACGTTCGTGTACCCGGTGCGGGTGGAGAGGTAGTAGAGCGTGGTATCGCCGCCGGATGCGTGCACGACCGGCTTGAAGTTGCCGCCGCCCTCCTCCACGAGAATAGTGGCGCCGACATCGAGCGGCGGTCGCTCGGCATAGCCGGGGAAGTATCGCTGCTCGAGCGAGTAGCGCCACTCGCGGGAGAGCTGCTCGAGATCGACACCGAGCACACCAGCCAGCGCCTGCTCGAACGAGTCATACATCCAGTACTCTTCGTACATGCGCACGATGTAGCCTTCACCGAAACGGCCGGAGAGGTATTCGTGTAGCTCGGCCCCCAGCGGATAGGAGTAGAACGTGTACGACTGCATGAACTCACGGATCGTCGGCAAGCTGCCGGCGATGACGAGATCACGGACGTACATGTCATCCTCGGTCGTCTGATCACTCGACCAGAACTCCGCCAGCCCTTCAGACCACGGGTGGATGCGCTGCGGGGACACACCGCGCTGGCGTCCCTGCAGACGTGACGTCTCGGACAGCTTCGACAGCTGGAACGCGTGGACGAGCTCGTGGCGCAGTGTGCTGCGGAACTGCTCGTAGTCACCGCGGAACGGCAGGGCGACTCGACGCTTCAGGTACTCCGTGAATCCGAGAACGCCCTCCGGGATGTGTATCGGCAGAACGTTCGTCTGCTCGAAATGCGTGTCGGAGGAATACACGATGAGGGGAATGCGCCGGAACGGGTGGTGCTGGAATTTCTCCTCGAGGAACGCATAGCTCTCCTCGGCATAGGCGAGGGCAAGCTGTGCGACGTCCTTTTCTTCCGGATAGTAGTAGACGTCGACGTGGTCACCAGTGAGGACGTGCCAGTCGAAGTTCTCATACTGGATCTTGTTCTTCCCGAAGGGCACCGTCTGCGCCGCGAGAGCGCCGGCGGCGCAGAGGGTCCAGCAGAGGGACAAAAGGAGGGTCAGATGCTTCATTGTACTACTCGCATTGAGACGATCGGATCATCCTGGACTACGCGGTCGACGACGTCCATGCCGCCAACGACGTTTCCGAAGACGGTGTACCCGCCATCGAGATGGGGCTGCGGCAAATGCGTGATGAAGAACTGGCTGCCGCCGGTGTCCGGCCCGGAGAGTGCCATGCCGAGCGTGCCGCGCATGTAGCGCAGCGGGTTGATCTCGTCGCGAATGGCATATCCGGGTCCGCCGCTGCCGTCGCCGCGCGGGTCACCATCCTGAATGACGAAGTTCGGAACGACCCGGTGCCAGCGCGTGCCGCGGTAGTAGCCGCGCTCGATCAGTGAGATGAAGTTGTGCACGGTGAGCGGCGCGTGCGCGGCCGCCAGCTCGAGGACGATATCCCCGTGTGTGGTACCGATGATCGCACGCGGAAGTTCACCGCCAGCCAGAACGGGCGCGACGTACGTCCTCACAATGTTCTCGTAGAACGCGATCGGCTGTACCTGGATCCTGCCCGGAGGCTCGGCCCATGATTGCGGAGCCGGACCGATGCTGTCCGTGATGGCGTGGTACAGCTCCGCGTCCGTCGGAGCGCCATCGGCTCCGAACCGCAGGTAGAACGCCGGCTCGACGGGCACGCCGGCGCGGCGCACGCGCGCCAGTGCGTTCACGGCCGCAAAGGCGGCATCGAGGACGGAGTCCTGTCGCCCGCGGTCGTATGCCTCGAGCAGCAGATCGAGGTCGGCGGCACCCGCGCTCGCCCCGAGTCCACGAATGGCGGCAGCTCTCACGAGCGGGTGTGCGGCGCCGAGCTGTTCGATGTAGATCCGGCGCGCATCGGCGATGGAATCCGCTAAGGAGCGGACGGTTGCCAGGGCCTCGGCAGCGACCAGGTAGTGCTCGTCGCGCGCGAGCTCACGCAGCACCGGCGCAGCACGCACTGCTGGCGCGCGGCGGAGCGCACGCGCTGCATGCATGCGCAGAAGCCAGCGTGCGGAGTCCGCCCACTGCACTGCAGTTCCGGCAGCGGCGCTGCTGTCCACCCCCACCCACGCGTGCAACGCAGCGGTGCGCAGACCGTCCGGCAAGCCCGTGGCCGTGGCGCCCCGCAGCGAGGGCCCTGCGGATGGGTCACCGGACTGCGCCAGGGCCTGTGCGGCGGCGATGGCAGCATTGGGGTCGGGGTCCGCGAGTGCGGCGACCAGCACTGGTGTCGTGCGGGCATTCGCCTCATAGGCGGGCAGCAGGTTGAACGCGTTGATGCGCACGTGCGGGTGGGAGTCGCGCGCGGCCGCAAGGAGCGCCTCGAGCGCTCGCTCGCGCACGCCTGCACTGTCCGTGACCGGCTCCCGAAGTCCGCGGACTGCGTACGAGCGCACTCGCGGGTCCGGATCGTTCGCTATGGCCAGGAGCGGTTCGACGGCAGCAGGTGCGGGGCTCCGGGCGAGCGCATACGCCGCGCGCCAGCGCGTCTCTGCATCGGCATCACGCGTCCAGCGGACCACATGCGCGAGAGTGCTGGCCTCGCGCGGCAGCCGCCACGCGGCGAGCAGCGCCTCCTGCACGAGCTCTGCGTCAGCGCCCGGCCGCGTGAGCAGTGAATCGACTGCGGTGCGACCTGCATGTCCGCCGAGGCGCCCGAGCGCGGCCACAGCTTCGATCGCCGCAGATAACTGATCGCGCAGCGCGACAGTGTTCAGCGCGATGATAGCGGCAGTACTCGTATCGCCGAGCTCACCCAGTGCGAATGCGGCGCGCGCGCGCACGGTCGCCGCACTGTCGGCGAGCGCGCGCAGGAGCAGCGGCGTGGCATCCGGATCGCCGATGCGCCCTCCGGCGAGCGCCGCCCGCGCGCGCACTTCAGGCACCGGCGATAGGAGGTGATGCGCGACGATCGCCGTGTCGAGATCTCTCGCATCCTCCATGCGAAGCAGTGCCGCGAGCGCACTGATGGCGGTGTCGTCGAGCTGTACAGGATGGAGCGTGGGCTCCGGCTCCGGCGCTGTGACGAAAGGTCGGGCGCATGCCGGCGCCAGCAGCGCGACGAGCAGTGGGAGGATGCTACGCAGTTGCCGGGGTATCACGGAACCTTTCGAGAAGATCCTGGGGAAGGCGGCGCGGAGTGCCGCTTTCATCGAGTGCGATCAGGCGCGTGGTGGCGGTGGCGAGAAGCTCGGTGGTCGAGTCGCACTCGCGATGGATCTCGTAGTGGAACGTGATCGTTCGCGAGCGGGCCTCAGCCAGGCGCGTGACGACGCGGATCGCATCATCGTAATGTGCAGAGCGTGCGTAGCGCAGCGACGCTTCGGCTACCGCGAGCCGGAAGCCCTTGCGCTCCATGTCGACGTATGCGTAGCCGAGGTCGCGCAGGAGCTCCGTTCGTCCGATCTCGCACCAGACGAGGTAGTTGGGATGATACACGAAGCCCATCTGGTCCGTTTCACCGTAGCGTACGCGCAGTCGTGTGACACCTTCGACGTTCAGCTCACTCATTCGCCGTACGGCACCCAGATGTTCTTGACCT
>DATABQ010000185.1:0-5980 GCA_036259495.1 Longimicrobiales bacterium
CGGCCATGCGCTGACGCAGGTCGAGCACACCGGCAGCGCCACGCTTCTTCTCGTACACGATGACTTCATCGATGGCTGGGTGCGGCCGGAGGATTCCGGCGGGCATCGGCTCGACTACCCACGTGATGCGTGTATCCGGCCAGGTCCGCCGAAAGGCGTTCACGACAGGAAGGCCGTGGACCACATCCCCCAGACCGGTCAGCAGGATGATGCAGATGTGACGAGGCTGACCCATCCGCCTCGACGGACCCGGGTTCCAGGTTCCAGGTGTGCTCATCCAGCCATGTCTCCGCCCCACGAACGGTGCGAGATTGGGATCAGCAGCCCTCCATGGCCGGCCGGAGGCACGTCAGAGTCGACCGAAAACACTCCAGGACACCTCGGAAAATGTGGAATGACCATGGTCCAATCGGCATACCTGGAACGTGGAAACCAGGTCCGACGTTATTGGTGCTGGAGTCGGTACAGCTTCCTGTACAATCCGCCCTCCGCCAGCAGCTCCTCATGCGTGCCGCACTGCACTACCCGCCCGTTCTCCATCGCAACGATCTGATCCGCATTCAGGATCGTCGACAGACGATGGGCGATCACGAAGACAGTCCGCCCCTCCAGCAGATGCTCGATCGCGTCCTGCACCAGCCGCTCCGACTCCGAGTCGAGCGCAGACGTCGCCTCGTCGAAGATCAGGATCGGCGGGTCGCGCAGGATCGCGCGTGCGATCGCAATACGCTGACGCTGCCCTCCGGACAGCCGCGTGCCGCGCTCTCCGAGGATGGTGTCGTACCCGTCGGGCATCTGCATGATGAACTAGTGCGCGTTGGCCGCGCGCGCGGCGCGCTCCACCGCTTCCTGTGTCGCCTCCGGCAGCGCATACGCGATGTTTGCGCGGACGGTGTCGTGGAACAGCACGGTCTCCTGTGTCACGAAACCCATGCGCCGCCGCAGTGACTTCACGCTGTACTCGCGCACGTCCGTGCCGTCGATCGTGATCCTGCCGGACGTCGGATCGTAGAAGCGCGCGATCAGATCGACCAGCGTCGTCTTGCCTGCGCCGCTCGGGCCGACCAGCGCCGTGACCGTACCGCGCCGCGCGACGAGCGACACGTCCGTCAGCACCGGCGCATCGTCGGTGTACCTGAATGATGCGTCCTCGAACCTGATCGCATCGTTGACCGTCACGAACTCGCGCGCGCCGGGGCTGTCCACCATCTCGATCGGCGTGTCGAGGAACTCGAAGATACGGTCCGCGGCCGACAACCCGGGCTGGACCATGGACGGGAACTTCGACAGCCATTTCGCCGGCTGGTACAGCTTCAGGCTGATGCCGATGAACGTGATGAACGCGGCGGCGCTCAGCGCCCCCTCGACGACCATGCGCCCGCCGAACCAGAGCAGCAGCACCGTACCGACTGCGCCCATGGTCTCGCTGAGCGGGCTTGCCAGCGCCCGGATCCGCTCGGTACGGACGAACTGCCGGAAGTACGTGTGCGTCAGGTTGCGGAAGCGGTTCGACTCGAACGGCTCGGCGGCCGCGGCCTTCACCTGCCGGACGCCGGAAACCGTCTCCTGGAGATGCGATGTCACCTCGCCGCTCATCTCGAGCACGCGCCGATCGCCTCGGCGCAGCGGAGCGAGCAGGCGCCGCCACAGGCCGAACGTCATCGGCATTACGACGAGCGCGAGCAGAGTCAGCTGCCACGAGATCTGGAGCAGCACCCAGATCGCGATGACTACCTGGAGCACCGACGTTATGAAGGTCGACAGGTTCTTCGTGACGAGTGTGCGCAGGAGGTCGATGTCGCTCGTCAGGCGGTTGATGATCTGACCGGCGCGCGTGCGATTGTAGAACCGCAGATCGAGCTCGAGCAGATGTGTGTAGACGACGTTCCGCATATCGCGCGTGACCGACTGCTCGAGCTGCACCACCAGGTACTGCTTGAGGTAGTCGAACAGGTTCTTGAGCATGAACACGATCGCGATCGCGATACACAGCGCGGTGATCGCCTGCATCGGGTCGCCGCCGGGTACGAGCAGGCGACCGATCGTGTTCTCGAGCAGCCACTCGATCTGCTCTCCCGCACCTTCCATCTGCACGGATCCGCCGAGGAACAGTGCGTCGAGGAACGGGAAGACCATGACGAAGCTGAACGTATCCAGTGCCGCGAACATCAGCGTGGCGAACAGCGCACCGGCGAGGAGCAGCTTGTAGGGTGCGAGCTGTCGCAGCAGGCGGAGATACTGTTTCATGGATCAGCGCTGTCCCGTGCGCGGCGTCAGCACTGCGAGCGGGAGCACCATCTCCTCCGGGCTGATGCCGCCGTGCAGGAATGAGCCGCGGTAACGCGCCTGGTACTCGCGCAGCTTGGTCGGGTACACGAAGAAGTGATCCTCGAGCGCGAACAGGTAGTTCGTCGCGAGCCGTCCGGGAGGAAAGCGGAGTGCTTTCTCATCGTTCACTGAATAGACGGCGTCGCGCTCTTCCGCGCGGAGGTCCTGTCCGAACTTGTAGCGCAGATTCGCAGTCGCGTCCCTGCGGGCGAAGACGGTGACCGGGCGGTGGCAGTGGATCGAGCCGTGGTCGGTCGTCAGGACTGTCGTAGCGCGCGCAGCGGCGGCCTCCTGCAGCACGCGTGCGGCGGACGATCGCTCGAACCACTGCTTCGTCAGGGAGCGAAGTGCCTCGACATCGCGTGCGACTTCCATCAGGATCGCCGACTCGCTACGACCGTGCGTCAGCATGTCCACGAAGTTGAACACCACCGCGACAACGCCTTCGCCTCGAAGGGCGCCGCGCACGCGCGCCACGAGGTCGTCGCCATCCGCTTCGGTGAATACCTTCTCGTAATGCACCGGAACGTCGCGGCCGGTCAGGCGGTGCAGCTGTTCGCGCAGCAGCTCATCCTCGAATGCGTTCAGGCTGCCTTCCTCGATCTCCCACCACTCGGGCCGCGCAGCCGCGATCTCGTCGGGAAACTGTCCGCTGAAGATCGCGTTGCGCGAGTATGGCGTCGCGGTGGGAAGGATGCTGGAGTAAAGCGATTCCTCGATGTCGAAGTCGCGGCCCAGCAGCGGCCGGATCGTCCGCCACTGGTCCAGCCGCATGCAGTCGATGATCACGAACAGCAGCGGCCGCCCCTGCTCGAGGTTCGGCAGCACAGCGCGCGAGACGACATCGATGGACAACGGCGGCCTGCTCGTCGTGCCGCTGGCTGACGGGCCGGCGCCGGCCAGGCTCAGCCAGCCGCCGTACGTGCTGGCGACGTGATCACCGAAGTCGCGACGGAGCTCGCCGAGCAGCGACTGCACCGTATCCGCGAGACCCTGTTCGCCTGCCTGATTCAGACGGAGATCCCAGTCGACGAGCTCGTCGTAGACCGCGAAGTAATGCTCCCACGACTCGGCCTCGGCACGCATGCGCGAGAGCTGACCGAAGCGTGCCGCGAAATCCTGAGCCGCGCGCTGCTGCCGGATCTGCTGCCCTTCGAGCAGGCGCGTCACGACCGACAGCACCTGCCTCGGTGACGCAGGCTTCACGAGATAGTCGTCCACGCGGCGGCCGATCGCCTCGACCATCGTGCGGTCCTCTTCCGACTTCGTGACCATCACCACGCGCGCATGCGGCTCCTCACGACGCAGCTCGCCAAGCACGTCCAGCCCTCGACGCCCCGGCATCTGCTCATCGAGCAGCACCAGATCGTACGATTGCGTGCGCGCGAGCTCGAGCGCGTCGTCGCCGTTCGTCGTCGTATCGACTTCATAGCCACGCTGCCGCAGGAACAGCAGGTGCGGCTCGAAGAGCTCGACCTCATCGTCGATCCACAGGATCCGTCGCGGAATTGCCGGCATGCGTCTGCTACCCGCCTCGCCTGATCAGGAGCCCAGCACCCGCTGCAGACCAGCCAGCACCATCTCGACGGTCACCCGGGTCATGCCGTCCGCACGGTACTTCTGGTTCAGCGAGTAATCCTCACCGGCGAATCGTGCGTAGCCGTCCACCACCTGTTCGGGCCGGCGATACGGGCCGTACCGCTTCGGATTCGTGTAGCCGTACAGACCGACCACGGGGCGGTCGAGCGCGCGCGCGATGTGCAGCGGTCCCGTATCGGGACTGATCACGACTGCACTGCCGTCGAGCAGCCACAGAAGTCTGCGGACATCGTCCGCCAGCGCATCGACGGCATTTGCCTTCGTTTCACGAAGCACGCGCTCCGCCGCTGCCTGCTCGGCCGCCGACGGTCCGCCCAGCAGTACCGGCTGCATGCCGAAGTCCACCTCGATCGCCTCCAGCAGTCGCGCGTAGCGTTCCGGCGCCCAGTTCTTCTCCAGCTTGCTCGTCCCGACGACGACGCCTGCGACCGGCCGGTCGAACGCCGCGAAATATTCGCGCTGCGCCGCCCGTTCCTCGTCCGCGATGCGGAGCCGCCACTCGACCGGCTCGGGATCGATGCCCAGGTACTCGATGAACTCGAAGTACTGGTCCTGCACATGACCCGTCGGCCGCGGAGGGATGCGATGCGTCGTGAACAGCCAGTTCATGTCACGAGCACGTCTGCGGTCGAAGCCGAGCTTCACATCCGCCTTCATCACCGACGTGATCAGCCCGGCCTTGAGGTAGACCTGCAGGTTGATCAGCAGGTCGAAGCGACGATCGCCCAGCGTGCGCGACAGCTCGACATACGAGCGCCATGCATCCGTTCCGCGCCGTCGACGGAACAGCACGAACTCGTCGATGTTCTCGTGCCCCTGCACCAGCTGATGCGGAACGGGCTGGATCACCCACGTGATGCGCGACTGTGGCCATGCCCGCTTCAGCGCGTTCACGACCGGCAGCACGTGCACCGCATCGCCGAGTGCACTCAGCATGACGATCGCTATCTCGCGCGGCGGCGCAATCTCCAGGCGCTCAGCCACGGCGCCGCCCGCCGGTGCGAATGGGCACTGTACTCACCCCCGCCCCCGCAGCCCCGCCTCGAACGCCGCCAGCGCATCCTCACCCGTCTTCACGCCCGTCTGCTTCTCGAGCTTTTCACGCGATCTGTGCAGCCGCGCGAGCATGGAGGAACGCGCGGCGCCGCTCACCGGCTCCTCGCGTACCGTGGCGCGATCGAGGTCGAGAAGCAGTGCTCTCGTTGTGCGTTCCGCACCTGCGCCCGCACCTGCGCCCGGCCCTGCGCCCGCATCTCCACCTGCGCGCGGGCGCCCGCCGGCGGCAACACCGGAGCCTGAGCCTGCGTCGGCGGCTGGCCCGGTGATCAGGATATTGCGGAGGTTGAGGTCGGCGTGCTCGACACCGGCGGCGAAGGCCGTGCGAAGCAGCAGCCCCGCAGCGTGCCAGGCCGCCGCACGCTCTGGGGCCGATTCCGGTGAAGCCTCCCGGGTGAGGTTGTCAGCGCCGAACGTAACAGTCGCGAGGTCGCGGCTGCCTCGCACGAAGCGCGTCGCGAGGTCCGCGCGGTAAAGCGGCCCCGCGAGGTACATAATGGCAGTGAGGACCTCGGGTGTATCGACGCCGCGCGAGCGGGCTGCGATGCTCGCGTGCAGCTCGCGCAGCGGCCGCGGCTCGCCGGTCCGCAGATATTCGTCGTGCAGCACGCGCGCGACTGCACCGCCGCGGCGGTAATGGCGCACGACGCAGTCCTCGCGCGCGAGGCTCATCCGATAGGCGGCGCCTCGTCCGGTGAACGACTGCGCGTCCGGCTGTGCGGCCGCGGCGTCATAGAGCGTCCCGTGCTCACGCACGAGCGACATCACATCCGCCATGACGGACGGGAGCGCGACGACCAGTGCGCCGCGCTCCCGTTCGATCTCGTAGCCGGCGTCTTCAGCCGGTCCCGCCACGGCGGTGATGCTCAACGCTTCCGGTAGACCGCCACGCGAAGCGGCGGCTCTACCGTGAAGCGGAAATAGAGCCTGTTCTCGCTGCCGATCACTTTGTTCGTCTGCGTGTGGCGCGTCTTCGGGTAATCCGTGCCCTGCTCGC
>DATABQ010000186.1:0-7082 GCA_036259495.1 Longimicrobiales bacterium
CTGCGCCTTCTCGACGGCGAGTCTGCCATCCAGGTCAGCCACCAGCACCTCGATCACCTGATCGGATGAAACGTCGATCGTGCGGCCGACGATGTCGGGCTGGATCGGAAGCTCGCGGCCGCCGCGGTCGATCAGCACGCACAGCCAGATCCGGGCAGGACGGCCGAAGTCGGCCAGCTCGTCCAGCGCAGCGCGCGCGGTGCGCCCCGTGTAGAGCACGTCGTCCACAATCACGAGGTTGCGACCGTCGATGCCGCCGGGAGGCAGGCGCGTTTCGCCCAGCACCGGCCGTGGACCGATCGCGGTGAGGTCGTCGCGATAGAGAGTGATGTCCAATGTGCCGACGGGCGGGCGCTGTCCTTCCGCGCGTTCGATCTCGTTTGCGATCAGATCGGCAAGCTGCACGCCGCGCCGCTGCACGCCCATGATGCAGAGGCCTGCGACGCCGTCGTTGTGCTCGACCACTTCCCTGGCCATGCGTGCAAGGGCGCGCTCGACTGCGCGCTCGTCCATCATCAACTGGCGCTCGGGAGGTGCCATTCGCTTCGTTCCTGGGGTAAGCGGCCGGCGGAAGGTACGAGCCGCGCCGAGGGGCTGTCAACGAGCCGAGCCGCGCCTTTACAGCATCGTTGGAAGCGCCTACCTTCGCTCGTCCCGACCGTGCCCGCGGCATGCACTGGCGCCGCGCGCTGCGACCACCCGCGCAGATCTCCTTATGGAAATCGCTGTCGAGCCAGGATGGCTCACCCTGCTGCCGCCGCTGATCGCCATCGTCCTCGCGCTGATCTTCCGCGAAGTCGTCGTATCGCTCTTCTTCGGCATCTGGCTCGGCGCACTGCTGCTCAACGACTGGAATCCCCTGGTCGCGACGATGCGCAGCGTCGACCAGTTCGTCACAGGCACCGTAGCCGGAGACGCGGACAAGGTCGCCATCATCGTGTTCTCGCTCCTGCTCGGCGGCATGGTGGGAGTAATGAGCAGGAGCGGCGGCACCCGCGGCATTGTCGAAGCGCTCCGCCCGCTCGCGACTTCACCGCGCCGCGGGCTGTTTTTCACCTGGCTCGCCGGCATCATCATCTTCTTCGACGATTATGCGAACACACTCATCGTCGGTAACACGATGCGGCCGGTCACCGACCGCCTGCGCGTGTCGCGCGAGAAGCTCGCCTACATCGTCGACTCCACTGCCGCGCCCGTGGCCGCGATCGCCGTCATCTCGACCTGGGTGGGTTTCGAGATCTCGCTGATCGGCACGGCGCTCGAGACTTCGGCCGCACAGACGACCGACCCGGTGCTGCGCGAGCAGCTGCTCGGCGCCAGTCCGTTCAGTGTTTTCCTCCACTCGATACCCTATCTCTTCTATCCGATCTTCGCCGTGCTGTTCGTCCTGATGACGATCATCACCCGACGCGATTTCGGGCCCATGCTCGCGGCTGAGCGGCGCGCCCGCACCACCGGCGAGCTGCTCCGCCCGGGCGCGATGCCCGCCGCCGACGTCTCGGGCGGCGTCCTCGAGCCGGACCCGGACGTTCAGCATCGCTGGTACTACGCAGGCGTGCCCGTCCTCGTCGTCATCGCCGTCGCGCTGATCGGCATCTACTACACCGGCGTGGCGGCGCTCGACGGCGCAGCGGCCACACTGCGCAACATCATCGGTGGTGCCGATCCGTTCCGCACACTCATCTGGGCCTCGCTGAGCGGCGTCGCCGTCGCACTCGTCTTGTCGGTGGGCACGCGCGTACTGAGCCTGCAGGAGGGGATCGACGCGATGGTCAACGGCATGAAGGCGATGTTCATGGCCGTTATCATCCTCGTCCTGGCCTGGGGCCTCGGCGGCGTCACGGAAGCGCTCGGCACCGGCGCATATCTCGCCATGGCCATCAGTGACACGCTCCCCCTCGCCGTCCTGCCCGTCCTCGTGTTCCTGGTCGCTGCCATCATCTCATTTGCGACCGGCACGTCATGGGGCACCATGGCCATTCTCTTCCCTGTCGTCATCCCGCTCGCGGTCGCAATGGGGGCCGGCGTCGGATTCGAGGGAGGCGGGGGCTACTCGATTCTGCTCGGGGTCATCAGCTCGGTGATGGCGGGCTCGCTGTTCGGCGACCACTGCTCACCGATCTCCGACACGACCATCATGAGCTCGATGGCCTCGGGCTGTGACCACATCGACCACGTCCGCACACAGCTCCCCTACGCAATGGTCGTCGGTGCCGTGGCAATGCTCGTTGGCGACATACCGACGTCGTTCGGTCTCCATCCCGCAGTGTCGCTCGTCGTGGGGCTTGTGCTGCTGTACATGCTGCTGCGGTTCTTCGGTAGAAGCAGCGAGGAGATCGCCTAAGTGGACTGCGTCCCGCCGGACTTCCGGCCGGGACCATTCAACGGGATGCCCCCCTCCACTTCGGCCCGCCTCCGGCGCGCACGAAAGAACCCGCGCAACAGATCTGCGGAGGCCTCTTCGAGCACTCCGCTCGTGAGCTCGACGTGATGGTTGAGTCGGGAATCCTGGACCACACACGCGAGGGATCCGGCCATGCCGGTCTTCGGGTCGGATGCTCCGAACACGAGACGGTTCACCTTCGCCAGCACGATCGCACCCGCGCACATCGCGCACGGCTCCAGCGTCACGTACATCGTGGTATCGAGCAGCCTGGCAGTGCCGAGCTTCCGCGCAGCACGCCGGAGCGCCACCATCTCCGCGTGTGCTGTGGGGTCGTCGAGCGTGCGGGTGAGGTTGTATCCCTCCGAGACGAGGACGCCTGCGTGCACGATGACGCATCCGACCGGTACTTCGTCGCCCGCCGCGGCGGCATGCGCGAGCTCGAGCGCACGCTGCATCCACAGCGCGTCGTCAGCCTCGAACTCGTGGTGGAGCGGAACGTCAGGGTACAGGGACGGTGACCACTGCGGAGGGTTCACTGCGCGCTGGCGGCCGCAGCCGGCGCACGATGCCGGTCACACGCCCGCGGATCACGCTCGACGCCTGGCGACTCGTGAGGACCAGCGCTATCTCACCGGGGCGGACCGGATCGAGCGACAGCTCCGCTCCGTCCCGGGCCACGCGGCGCGCAGCGGTGGCGCCACCCGAATGGGCCAGAACGATGTCCCCGCTCTCCAGCGCACCGGTGTCCACGGGCTCGACAATGAGCAGGTCGCCCGCCCGGATCGCTTCTTCCGCGAGGTGATCGCCGGTCATCGGGACGAGGTACGCGCCGTGTGACGCCACGATCGTGCGATCGAGCTGGAGCTGAGCGGAGGAGGTGGCCGCGTCGGCGGATTCGTACACGGGCACGCTGACGGCCTGCTCGCGCATCTCCATGCCAATGAGGCGGACACCGCGGGAACGGGAAGGATCCCGTTCGATCCAGCCCTTCTGCGCAAGCGACTGGAGCAGCTCCGACACCGTCTTGGTGCTCTTGATGGAAAACTCGCGGCCGATCTCGCGAATGGAAGGCTGGTACGTGTTCGTGCGCAGGTACTCGACGAGGTAGTCGAGAACGCGACGTTCGAGCTCAGTGAGTTGGTCCGGCATCGTCGCCCTCCAGCGGTTCGCTGCGTCAGACGATGTGAGATACGGGCAGAACACGAGAAGAAACACGGACCGCCCGACCGCACGATCGACAGCCCGCGCCCGCCTGCAGTCGAGGAGGAAAATTGCCCCTCCTGGGCTCGAACCAGGACTCTCCTGATCCAGAGTCAGGCGTGTTGCCAGTTACACCAAGGGGCAGCGCGTATGTCCAATGCTATTCCCGCGACCGCCCGTGTGTCAAGGCGATCAATGAGCCGGACGGGTGTGTCGAGCTATCAGCCCGCGGGATCGGCCGAGTGTCAGGCGATCAGTGCGCGGGACCGGGTGTGCCGGCGCTCAGTGCGACGATGGCGCGTTCGATCCTCTCGAGCACGCGTTCGCGGCCAAGCAGGCGTGCGACCTCGAAGATGCCGGGGGAGTTGCCGGACCCCGTGAGCGCGAGGCGGAGCGGGTGGATCAGCTTGCCGGCTCCGACCCCTTCCGTTTCGGCCCGGCGGCGCAGGGCTTCCTCGAGCGCCGTTTCCGTCCACTCGCTCAGACCGGCGAAGTCGGCGTGGATCTGTTCGAGCCGGGCGGCGACGGCAGGAGCATCCTTCCAGTGCTTCGCGACTGCGGCCGGGTCATAGGTGATGTCATCGAACGCGAATGGTCGGGCCTGCTCGACCATCTCGAGCATCGTACGGGAGCGGACGCGGAGGAGGCCGGCGAGCTCCACCCACCATTCCGGCGGATGTCCGTGCGGTTCATCCTCCAGAGCGGCGCTCAGGACGGCACCGAGGTCCTCCGCGGGCGTCTCCGCGAGGTAGCGGCCATTCATCCATTCGAGCTTCTGCGTATCGAAGATGGCGCTCTTGCGATTGATGCCCTCGAGAGAGAACCGGCGGATCAGCTCGTCGCGGGTGAACAGCTCCTCGTCGGTTCCGGGTGACCAGCCGAGCAGCGCGAGGAAGTTGAAGAGTGCGTCGGGCAGGATTCCCTGATTGTGGTATTCCCCGACGGCGGTAGCGCCATGCCTCTTCGACAGCCGCTTACCGTCGGGGCCGAGGATCATCGGCACGTGCGCGAACACGGGCACCGCTGCGCCGAGCGCGCGGTACAGCATGATCTGCTTGGGCGTGTTCGAGATGTGATCATCGCCGCGGATCACGTGCGTGATGCGCATGTGCGCGTCATCGCTCACGACTGCCATGTTGTAGATCGGAGTACGATCCGTCCGCAGGATGATGAAATCTTCAATGTCCGCATTCTCGAAGGAGATGGTGCCGTGCACCGCATCATCCCATTCCGTAGTCCCGTCGGGTACGCGGAAGCGAACCGTGTGCGCTTCACCTCCCGCTGCGCGCGTGTCCGAGTCGTCGCGCGGAACGGCAAGGCAGCGGCGATCGTAGCGGAACGAGGCGTCGCCCGTGCCGGCGGCGGCGCGCCGCACTTCGAGCTCCTCGGCGGTGCAGAAGCAGCGGTAGGCAGCGCCGCTCTCGAGCAGTCGGAGTGCGTCGGCGCGATGCCGCTCGAAGCCGTCCGCCTGGTGGAACGGCCCCTCATCCCAGTCGAGGCCGAGCCACTGCATCCCCTCGAGGATCGCCGCAGTCATGGCGTCGCTGGAACGTTGGCGATCCGTGTCCTCGATGCGGAGCACGGACACACCGCCATGGTGCCGTGCGAAAAGCCAGTTGAAGAGAGCCGTGCGTGCCCCGCCCACGTGCAGGTAGCCAGTGGGCGAGGGCGCAAAGCGAACGCGTACATCGCTCATCTCGTTCATGTGCTGACTCTATCGGTGGTTGGCGGCACTGGACAAGTGTGGTGGTCTCACTGGACGCGGAACCCATCCTGCAGAATGGCCGAACGCGCCATGCCGAGGCCCACCATGAAGATTTCCCGTGAGCGCTCCGATCCGCACTCGTCACGGCGCCCTCGTGCGCCAGGGCGACCGGACATGGCTGTCTGTGCACGCCAGGTGTCCGGATGAGCCATTCTGCAGGATGGGTTCCGCGTCCGGTGTGCCGGGAGCTTGATGCTCGGTCCACCACGCGTATTATACGGCGCCACCCGGCCCGGAGCCGCGACGCAATGCCGCCATTCACCCTATCAAGGGATGCGCATGCTCACCGATATCGAGATTGCCCAGAGCGCGAAGCTGCGCCCGATCGCCGACATTGCCGGAGCGATCGGGCTGGGCGAGGACGATTTCGAGCCCTATGGTCGCTACAAGGCGAAGATCCACGCGGAGCCGATCATCTCGAGGGCGGAACGTCAGGGGCGCCTGGTGCTGGTCACCGGGATCAATCCCACGCCGGCTGGCGAGGGCAAGTCAACGGTGTCGGTTGGTCTGGCTGACGCCCTTCACCTTCTCGGGCAGAAGGTCGTGCTGGCGCTGCGCGAGCCGAGTCTCGGTCCCGTCTTCGGCATGAAGGGCGGCGCCACGGGCGGCGGCTACTCGCAGGTCCTGCCCATGGAGGACATCAACCTGCATTTCACGGGCGACTTCCACGCGATCACGAGTGCGCACTCGCTGCTCGCGGCCATGCTCGACAACCACCTCCAGCAGGGCAACGCGCTCGGTATCGATCCACGGCGGATCACGTGGAAGCGCACGATCGACATGAATGACCGCGTACTCCGCAGAATCGTCGTCGGACTGGGAGGCACGGGCAGCGGCATTCCGCGCGAGGACGGGTTCCTCATCACCGCCGCATCGGAAGTGATGGCCATCTTCGCTCTCGCCTCGGACCGTGTCGATCTCGAGCAGCGACTCGGTCGCATCATCCTCGGCTACACGCGCGAGGGGCAGCCCGTGCGCGCCGCAGACATCACGGCCGCCGGCGCCATGACGCTCCTGCTGAAGGACGCGCTGGAGCCGAACCTGGTGCAGACGCTCGGCGGGGTGCCCGCCCTCATTCACGGCGGCCCGTTCGGCAACATCGCACATGGATGCAATTCGCTCATCGCGACCCGCACCGCGCTCGCGCTGGGCGACATCACCGTCACGGAGGCCGGGTTCGGCGCCGATCTGGGTGCGGAGAAGTTCTTCGACATCAAGTGCCGGGCAGGGGGTCTGAAGCCGGAGGTCGCCGTCATCGTCGCGACGATCCGCGCGCTCAAGATGCACGGCGGCGTTGCGCTGCCCGATCTCGCGACGGAGGATGTCGGCGCACTCGAGCGCGGCTTCGCGAACCTGCAGCGTCATATCGAGAATGTGCGCAAGTTCGGCGTGCCGCCCGTAGTCTCGATCAATCGATTCGCATCCGACACGGAAGGTGAGATCGAGGCCATGCGGGCTGCGTGCAGCATGCTCGGCGTGCCGGTGGCGCTGACGGAGATCCACGCGAAAGGCGGCGAGGGCGGGCGCGACCTCGCGGAGACGGTGCTCTCCGTCCTCGATGCAGGCAAGGCCGACTTCAAGCCACTCTACCCGCTCGGCCAGCCGCTCAGCGACAAGATCGAGACGATCGCGAAGGAGATCTACCGCGCACGCGGCGTAACCTACACTGCCGCGGCACAGAGGGACATCAGGAGGCTGGAGGACATCGGGCTGCGCGACGTGCCCGTCTGC
>DATABQ010000187.1:0-2897 GCA_036259495.1 Longimicrobiales bacterium
GGCCGAGCTGCCAGTCCGCGCGGACGAACAGGTTCTCGCGCGGATTGTCGAGCGACACCTGTGCTGCCCGGCCGGGCTCCATGCCGTATCTGTCACGCAGGATTTCGATAAGACGCGCAGCGGAGTCCGGTGCGATCCGCGTCGCGAACGCGTCGGCGCTCCCCAGGTTGTAGCCGCTGCTCGATGTCGTTCGGCGTTCCATCTCGAACGCCAGGAAGACGTGCGCCCGGTCGCGCACGATGGGGCCGCCGACACTGATGCCCGCGAGCGAGTTGCGGAAGTCCGGCGTTTCGCCCGACTGCGCCGATGCATCCAGACTGCCGACGAAGTTGCGGTCGCGGTAGTAGCCGAACCCGCGCCCTTCCCATTCGTTCGTGCCCCCGCGTGTGACGACGTTCAGCAGACCGCCGGTGAATCCGGAATGCCGCACATCGAACGGCGCTATCAGCACCTGGAACTGATCCACTGCGTCGAGCGGCAGCGGCCGCGCGTTCGCGAGTCCTCCCGGAGCACCGTCAGGCGATGCGCCGAACATGTCCTGGTAGCGGGCGCCGTCGATCTGAAGCGCATTGAATCGCGCGTTCTGTCCCGCAATCGTTGTCCCGCCCGCCGCACGCGCGGCCATCGGAGAAAGGGAAGCGAGCTCGAGCACGTTCCGCTCTATGGTGGGATGCGCCGTCACCTCCTCGCGACTCACCACGGTCGATGCGCCGCTCCGACCGGTGTCGAAGCGCGGATCCGCACTGGCGCGGACTTCCACCTCCGGCAGTGTCATGGCTCCCGGATGAAGGACGAAATCGTAGGAATGAATCCGGCCGGCCTGGAGCTGCACGTCGCTGATGCGATGCGTCGCGAAGCCGAGCGCCGACGCTGTGAGCGTGTACGGCCCACCCGCGAGCAGGTTCGTCATCGCATATCGTCCGGCGGGATCAGTGCGAATCGATGAGGTGAGTCCAGTGTCCGTGTGGCGGATCTCGATCACGACGTGCTCGAGCGCAGCGCCGTCCGGTCCCGTTACAGCCCCGCGCACGCCGGACAGCGCCGCGCCCTGCGCCGCTGCAGGACTCGGAACCGCGAGCGCGGCCGCCAGGAAGACCAGCACGCGGGATCCGGCACCAGGCATGTCGCCTCCGTCGGCAATGTGGGGAGGCTAATGAGTATGGCGGCAGCACGTGCGGGACAAGACAGACGCTGCTTCACGTGGAGGGGTGTGCGGAGCGGTGATACAAGGTAGCCGCTGCTCCGGCACCCACCATGAGCGGTGAGTGCCGGGCCATGCAGCAGGCCGACTAGCTCCAGGTCAGCTCGTCGTTGACGGTATGGCCGCAGACGCTACCCTGCACCGTCCGCCGCTGCTCTGAAAAGTCCGTAACAGCGTCCAGCTCCAGTGGGCACACTCCCGACCGGCCGTCGCTCGCCTCCCACCGCAGTGCGCCGTCCAGCGTGAACGTGAACGGCTGCGACGGCACGCCCTCCACGGCACCGATGCTCGCGGAGAACTCGATCGCCGGCGCGCCGTCGACGCTCACCGTCAGGCCGTTCTGCGGGAACGCGCAGTTGCTGTGCACGTGCGACCCGTCCAGGTCCGCCTGCAGCGAGTTCGTGTCCTCGTCCACCGTGCCGCTCAGAACGAACTGCACGGTCAGCTCTCCACCCGCCGGGCAGGGATGCGTGCTCTCGTGCGTCTGAGTGAAGTTCACCGGCGGGCCGGCGCCTTCGGGCGCGCTCGAGGAACCACTCATCGTCACCGACCCGGTGGCAGCGCCCTCGCTCGATGCCATCACCTGCGCTGCAAGCTGGAGCGCTTCCGCGCGGCTGAGCTGGTCGCCCTCAGGTCCCGCAGCGTCCTCGCAGGCGCCGAGGACGAAGGTCAGCCCGACGATTGCACATATCGACTTTTTCATGGCCACTCCCGTTCGCGTGATCGCGGGCGACGACGTCATCGCCCGGCGGCATTCATCATCGATGCCGTCCATGAGTACAGCAGACACAGCGTCGGGATCCCTGCGAAATAATGGTGGACGTCCGAGCATTTTTTGCCAGGGTGCCAAGTGCGCACGGCGGCGCGAGAACACTTGTTTCGCGCTGCAGCATCGTGTACAATGGACCCGCCGGCTGCTTGCGCTGTGCCGGTCAGGACCCCCCGGAAACGACGTTCACCCGAGAGGTACAGATGATCCTCGTAGTCGGCGCCACAGGCGCGCTGGGCGGGATGGTTGCGCGGGACCTGGTCTCCCGCGGAAACGGCGTGCGGGTCCTCGTCCGGCCCGGGTCGGACTACGGGCAGCTGCTGGAGCTCGGGGCACAACCCACCATGGGCGATCTGAAGGATCCGGAGTCGCTCGCGCGGGCCTGTGACGGAGTGACGACCGTGATCACCACTGCGAACTCGGCGGGACGCGGCGGCGCGGACACCACGGACTCGGTGGATCGCAGCGGCAACCGTGCATTGATCGATGCCGCCCGCGCCGCCGGGGTGGAGCACTTCATCTTCGTGTCTGCGCTGGGCGCATCGGAGGACAGCGGTGCCGACTTCTTCCGTGCGAAGGCGGAGACGGAGCGCCACCTCGCCGAAAGCGGCATGTCGTGGACGGTGCTGCAGCCGAACCTCTTCATGGAAGTGTGGATCGGCATGCTCGTCGGCGTTCCGCTGAAGCAGGAGATGCCCGTAACACTGGTCGGGCGCGGCGACCGTCGTCACGCGATGGTCTCGATGCGCGATGTCGCGGCATTCGCCGCTGCGGCGGTCGTGCATCCGAGCTCGCGCGACCGAACGATCGTGATCGCCGGGCCGCAGGCGCACACCTGGACAGAGGTGGTGGGCCTGGCCGGCTCGGTGCTCGATCGTGAGATCGAGGTCCGGTATGTGGAACGCGGAGAGCCGCTGCCCGGCCTGC
>DATABQ010000188.1:0-1572 GCA_036259495.1 Longimicrobiales bacterium
CGAGCGTGCCGTGCTGCCGCTCGAGCTGATCGCGAGCGAGAACTTCACGTCGCCGGCGGTGCTCGAGGCCGCCGGTACTGTGCTCACGAACAAGTACGCCGAAGGCTACCCCGGCAAGCGGTACTACGGCGGCTGCGAGCACGTGGATGTGGCGGAAACGCTCGCGATCACGCGCGCTCTCGAGCTGTTCGGCGGAGACCACGCGAACGTGCAGCCGCACTCCGGTGCGCAGGCCAACATGGCCGCATATTTCGCCATGCTCCAGCCCGGCGATACGCTGCTCGGCATGAACCTGTCGCACGGCGGACATCTGACGCACGGCTCCCCCGTGAACTTCAGCGGCCAGATCTACACCGCGTTCTCCTACGGCGTGGGCGATGACGGCCGCATCGATTACGACCAGCTGCGTGACCTGGCGCGTCGTCACCGGCCGAAGGTCATCGTGGCCGGCGCGAGTGCATACGCGCGCATCATAGATTTCGAGACGTTCGGCGCTGTCGCGCGTGAGGTCGATGCCCGTCTGATGGTCGACATGGCGCACATCGCGGGGCTGGTTGCGGGCGGCGTCCACCCGAGCCCGGTACCCCATGCGGATATCGTGACGTCCACTACGCACAAGACGCTGCGAGGGCCGCGCAGCGGCTTCGTGCTGTGCAGGTCGGAGTTGGCGAAGCCGGTGGACAAGCAGGTGTTCCCCGGTATGCAGGGTGGACCGCTGATGCACATCATTGCAGCCAAGGCGGTCGCGTTCAGGGAGGCGCTCGCACCGGAGTTCCGCGACTACGCGCAGCGGATCGTGACCAACGCGCGGGCGCTCGCGGCGGCGCTCATGCAGGAGGGTTACGACCTGGTGAGTGGTGGAACCGACAATCACCTGGTGCTGGTCGACCTGCGCAGCAAGGGAGATCTCACGGGGAAGGTCGCCGAAGAGGCGCTGGAACGCGCGCGCATCACGTCGAACAAGAACACCGTGCCGGGCGAGCAGCGCTCGCCGTTCGTGACGTCCGGCATCCGCCTGGGCACGGCCGCTCTGACGAGCCGTGGCATGGGTCCCGCAGAGATGGAGCGCATAGGTGGCTGGATCGCGCGGGTGCTCAACGCGCCCGCGGATGAGCGGGTGGCCGGCCAGGTTGCCGCCGAGATCGGCGAGCTGTGCGAAGCGTTCCCGCTGTATCCCGGATTCCGCAGCGAGCACGCGCACGCGCGTGCCTAGCGCTGCGTGGTGATGGAGCATGGACGAAGAGCTGTTCTCGGCACTGCGTGCGCGCAATCCGCGATATGAGGAGGCCGCATACGTCTTCGTCCTCTCGGCTCTGAACTACGTGCTCGAGAGGCTCGGCGAACCGCGCCACATCACCGGTCGTGAGATGGCGGAGGGTGTGCGCGACCTGGCGCTCGATCGCTTCGGTCCCATGGCGCGTACCGTGCTCGAGCACTGGGGCATCGAGCGCACGTCCGACGTGGGTGAGATCGTCTTCGCGCTGGTGGAATCCGGTGTCCTCATCAAGCAGGAGGAGGATACGCGAGACGACTTCAACGACGTGTTCGATTTCAGTGACGCCTTCGAGACCC
>DATABQ010000189.1:0-7262 GCA_036259495.1 Longimicrobiales bacterium
GCACGCATACCCGCGGAGAACCGGCTGGGTGCGGAAGGCGAGGGCTTCATCAACTTCATGAAGACCCTGGACGCCGGCCGCATCGGGATCGGTGCACTCTCCCTCGGACTCGCGCAGGGCGCGTTCGACACAGCCGTGCAGTACATCGGTGGTCGCGAACGGAATGGCGCGCCGCTGCGCGATGCGCAGGGGGTCCAGTTCACGCTCGCCGACATGGCGACGGAGATCGCCGCCGCGCGCCACCTCGTCTACCATGCCGCGTGGCTCAAGGAGCGGAAACAGCCGTTCGGGCCGCAGGCGGCGATGGCCAAGCTGTACGCCAGCGAGCTCGCCATGCGGACCACGACACGCGCGGTCCAGCTGCTCGGCGCCGCCGGCTATACATCCGAATACCCCGTCGAGCGCATGATGCGCGACGCGAAAATCTGTGAGATCGGTGAGGGCACCAGTGAAGTGCAGCGCCTCGTCATCGGACGCGATGTGTTCCGCACCGCTGACGCCTCCGCCTGATCTCCTCCACCTGACAATATGAAGCGCGAAATACTGATTACCGCCACGCCGCAGGAAACGCGAGTGGCGATCCTCGAGGATGATGTCCTCGCCGAGCTCATGGTGGACCGTCCGGATGCAGAACGCCTCGTAGGCGACATCTACATCGGACAGGTCCAGGCCGTACTCCCCGGCATACAGGCCGCCTTCGTCGACATCGGCACCGACAAGGCCGCTTTCCTCCACGTCTCCGACGTCGCTCCCGAAGATGATGACGACGATGACGATGACGAGAAGGAGAAGGACCGCGACCGCGACAGGCCCGGCAAGTATCCGCCGATCCAGGACATGATCGCGAAGGGGCAGAAGGTCCTCGTGCAGGCTTCGAAGGAGCCGATCGGCACGAAGGGCCCGCGCGTCACGACCCACATCTCGCTGCCCGGCCGATTCCTCGTGTTCATGCCCGGGTCCAGCCACATCGGCGTCAGCCGCAAGATCGACGATCGCGAGGAGCGCTCGCGCCTGCGTGCGATGGCGAAGGAAGTGGTGCCCGACGGCGTCGGCGTCATCATCCGCACCGTCGGTGAAGAGCTGACGCGCGAGGTGTTCGAGCGCGAGTTCAACACGCTGCACGACACCTGGAAGAGGATCCAGAAGCGATCCAAGTCTGCGCGTCCACCCGCACTGATCCATCGCGAAGCGAAGCTCACGAGCGGCCTCATCCGCGACGTGTTCACCGCGAAGGTGGATGCGCTCACGATCGAGGGCAGCGAGGTCTATAACGAGGTCAAGACGTATCTGGATGGTCTCGACCCCGAGCTGATGAAGCGCGTTCACCTATACGTCGATCCCGTCCCGCTCTTCGACAAGTACGGCATCGAGGACGCTATCCGCGAAGCGTTCCAGCGTCGCGTCGACCTGCCGTCAGGCGGCTATATCATCATCGAGCCGACGGAAGCACTGGTCTCGATCGACGTGAATACCGGTCGCTACACGGGCAAGAAGGATCCCGAGAAGACGATCTTCAAGACGAACATGGATGCCGCGAAGGAGATCGCGCGGCAGCTCCGGCTCCGCGACATCGGCGGCATCGTCGTCTGCGACTTCATCGACATGGAGACGCGCGCGAACCAGGACCGCGTCCTCCAGGAGCTGCGCCAGCACCTCTCACGCGATCGGGCACGCACGCGCGCGTTCCAGGTATCGGAGCTGGGCCTGATCGAGATGACGCGCCAGCGCGTGCGGCCGTCGCTGTTCCAGTCGCTCACCGAGCCGTGCCCCCACTGCGGCGGATCCGGCCGCGTGTTCCGCCCGGAGACCGTCGTGCGCCGCGTCGAGCGCGCCATCCGCCGCATCGCCGTGCAGCAGCGGGAGAAGGAAGTCACGATCCGCGTACATCCCCAGGTAGCACTCTACATCCTGGAGGAAGAGCCGGAGTTCATGCGACGCCTCGAGAAGAACCTCTCTCTCGACGTCGATCTCCGCGACGACCCTGTCATGAAGCAGGACGAGTTCCGGCTCCTGGCCGGTCCCGCCGATGCTGACGTAACGGGGAAGTACGCCTTGGGGTGAGCGGTCGCTCGACGCCACGACCTCTGCATCACGGCCACGCAATCGGGGAGTGTCCGGCTTTCGCTCCTGAGACGTTGCATTCGAGGAGACCGAAACCGGTATTGCTGCATCACCGCCACCCAATCGAGGAGCGGCCATGCGCACGCGGCATCTCGTTCTGCTCGCACTCGGGCTCCTGCCCGGTGCGCTCCACGGCCAGCAGGTCCGCGCCCGTGTCATAGACGCGGATCAGCGCAGCGCTCTCACCGCCGTGCAGGTTCTCATCACGGATTCGGCAGGCTCCACCTACGCCAGCGCAGAGACGGACGGCAACGGCTTCTTCACGATCGAGCAGCTGCAGGCCGGCGAGTACGCGCTCGTCCTGCGACGCGACGGCTACCGCACCGTGAATCAGCCGCTCGTCATCCGCGGCGTGGCACCGGTCACGCTGCCCGCGATCCTGATGCAGTCGGAGGCTGTCGTCCTCGATCCGGTACGCGCCGAGGGCCGCCGGCAGCCGGCGATCGATATCGCCGAGGAGGAGGTCCGCGGCGAGTTCGTGCTGGCAGGCGGACAGCTCGCGCAGCTGGAGCAGGTCAACGCCTCGCCGCAGGCCGTGTATCGGGAGCTCGGCCTGCGCGTGCGTGAGTCGGTGACCTCCGGCGGCACCTATTTCTGCGTCGGCGGCAATCGCGGACCGACGTCGATGAGAGGCGGCGGCGGAGGCTGCGAGCCCATCGCGGTCGTCGTCGACGGCATCCTGGTGAGCAATCCGACGCAGGTGCTCCGCAACTACAGGGTGAGTGAATGGGAGAGCGTGGAGTACCTGAACGCCGTTGAGGCGGGCGTACGTCATGGGCTCCACGCGTCGCACGCAGGCGGCGCCATCGTGCTGTGGACTCGCGGTCTCGGGCCGCACAGGACTCCCGCACGCGATGGCATGTAGTCCGTAACGGACTCCGGGAGTGTCCCGGCAACCCGGCGTCTGCGGACACACGGCGTCTGTGGACAACACGGCACCTGTTGCGGCCCTCGCGTCGTAACACCTGTTTACCGCGCAATGCGCGGATTTCCGTCGCGCATCGCCGACCATACTCCCGTTCGCCGCGCATTTCGCGGAATCCTCGCCAAACTGCCCGCTCCGACGCATGTCGTGCCGGCTTGTCGACGAGTCGGGCCCGTCATCTACCCATGACCATGAACCTCTGGCGGATAACATCTGCCCGATGCGATGCGCAGGGTGGCGTCGATAAGGGAATCCCGATAACCTGAGCGCCATGTCGCACCCGATCCCTGCCGCGTGACCAACCTGTCCCCGGCCGCGTGACCGGCCTGTCCCCGTGGGACTGGGCAATCGTCGTATCCTACCTGGCGCTGGCGCTCGCGGCGGGCGTTCTGCTGGCGCGTCGAGCCGGATCCTCCCTCGAGTCATACTTCGTCGCAGAGCGCGGCCTGCCATGGTGGTGGCTCGGAACCTCGATGGTTGCCACCACGTTCGCCGCCGACACACCGCTCGTCGTCACCGGACTCGTCGCCGAATACGGTATCGCGGGGAACTGGTTCTGGTGGTCGTGGGCGATCTCGCACGTCTCACTCGCCGTCGTGTTCGCGGCGATGTGGCGGCGGGCACGCGTGCTCACCGATGCGGAGCTCGTGGAGCTGCGCTACGGCGGTCTGCCCGCGACCGTGCTGCGCGGCTTCAAGGCGGTCTTCTTCGCGATCGTCATCAACGGCATCGTGCTCGGGTGGGTTGTCCGCGCGATGGTGAAGATCACCGCGCCGTTCACGCAGTGGGGCGCGTGGATCGGTGCGGACCGCCTCGCCGGCTTCGAGGCGATGTGGCCGGCTGCGCTCACGATCGGCGGCCCCGGCGATACTCTGACGGTGCTGGTGCTGTTCGGCCTGATTGCCCTGTACTCGAGCCTCGGCGGGATTCGTGGCGTCATCCTCACGGACCTGTTCCAGTTCCTGCTTGCGATCGGCGCGAGCATCGCGTTCGCGTGGTTCGCCGTCGCGCATGTCGGCGGCCTGGGCGGTCTGGTTTCGGGACTCGAGCAGCATTACGACGCATCGCAGGTGCTCGCGTTCGTGCCATCCTCCAACGCCGCATGGCTGCCCGTTCAGGTCTTCCTCATCTACATCGCCGTGCAGTGGTGGGCTCAGTACTTCAGCGACGGTAGCGGCTACCTCGCTCAGCGGCTCTTCACGGCGAAGAACGATGCGCACGCGGAGGGCGGCGCGCTCTGGTTCGCAGTCGCCAACTACGCGCTCCGCACGTGGCCTTGGGTGATCATCGCGCTGGTCGCGCTGGTCGTCTACCCGCTCGGGATGGAGGGCGCTGGGGCCGGCGCGGCCGTCGTGGCCGCCGATCGTGAAATGGCGTATCCCATGCTCATGCGCGAGCTGCTGCCGACCGGTCTGCTCGGCCTGATGGTCGCCTCTCTCCTGGCCGCATTCATGAGCACTGTCGATACGCACATCAACTGGGGCACCAGCTATCTCGTCAACGATCTCTACCGCCGATTCCTGCGCCCCGCCGCATCGCAGCGCGAGCTGGTCGCGGTGAGCCGTCTCGGCGTCTTCCTCCTCGCAGCGCTGGCCGTGCTGGTTGCCGCACACATCTCCAGCATAGAGAGCGCATGGCGCTTCTTCATCGCGCTGGGCGCAGGCCTCGGGCTGCCTTCGATGATGCGCTGGCTATGGTGGCGCGTGAATGCCTGGACCGAGATCGTCGGCATGAGCGTCGCCGTCGTCATGGCGCTCGTGCTGTACCCCCTCTTTCCCGACGCCCGCGACGAGTACCTGCTCCTCGTCATCATCGGCGTGTCCATGACCGCTGCCATCGCGGCCACCTTCCTCACCGCACCCGTCCCGCCTGAGCGCCTGGCTGAATTCGCAGAGCGTGTGCATCCGCCCGGCTGGTGGGGCACCGTCCCCGGCGCCGCTCCTGCCAGCGCCACGCGATGGATCGCCCTCGCCTGGGTCGCCGGCAACATCGGTGTATTCGGGCTCACGTTCGGCGTCGGCCACCTGCTGCTCGGCAGCCGACCCCTGGGCGCCGCCATGATTCTCGGCGGCCTGGCGGCCATCGGGCTGACGATGCGGACTTCAGGACGAGCACGCCGTGTCACCGGCTTGACAGCTACGGGCCCGCTATCTTGACAGCGCCCCGGAATACCCCGATCTTTCCTGGTCTGTACCGCGATTTTCAGAAGAGAAAGACATGTACGCTATCATACGCAGCGGCGACAAGCAGTTCCGGGCCGAGCCCGGCATGACGATCCGGGTCCCTTCGCTGCACGCGGAGATCGGTGACAAGATCACGTTCGACGAGGTTCTGGTCGCGACCACGGACGATGGCACGCAGGTCGGTGCGCCGACCGTCGCGGGCGCGTCCGTGATCGGCGAGGTCGTGAGCCACGGTAAGGACAAGAAGGTCATCATCTTCAAGTGGAAGCGGCGCAAGAACTATCGTCGCAAGCAGGGCCATCGGCAGAAGTTCACCGAGGTCCGCATTGGCGAGATCAAGGTAGGGTAGAATGGCACATAAAAAAGGTGTAGGCTCGAGCCGGAACGGGCGTGACTCCAATCCCCAGTTCCTGGGCGTCAAGCGCTACGGCGGCGAGGTCGTGACGGCCGGCAACATCATCATCCGCCAGCGCGGAACCAAGGTTCACCCCGGTCGCAATGTCGGCCGCGGCAAGGACGACACGCTGTTCGCGCTCGTCGACGGCGTGGTTACGTTCGAGCGCAAGGACCGCACGCGCAAGCAGGTATCGGTCTACCCGGTCGCCTGACCGTCGGTCTACCCGGTCGTCTGACCGTCTCTACCCGGTCGCCTGGCCGCGTCGTCTCTGAAATTCGCTGAGCCCCGGCCCGCTGGCCGCGCACCATCTGCCGATCAGGCCGGATGGTGCGCACTGGCTTCCTACCAGATGCCCGTCAGCCGGTGGTGAGGTCGTGGACGAACTCGTTCGTCTCTTCGCCCTCGATTTCATGACGGACGCGCAGCTCGGTGACGCCGCCCAGTCCCTGAAGCAGCCCCTGATAACGGTACGAAGTCACTTCCTGGCCGCAGTCGTCGCGGTCCGTGAGGCCTGCCCTGATGCGCAACGTGCCTGACGCACCGGACTGTTCATACGCCGGAGTCACGCGGTAGCAGCCGGTCGGTGTGTTGAATTCACCGATGAACGCGACGGCCGTCGCGAATACGTCCGCGCTCGAATACTCGTCGACCGGCGCGGTCGGCAATTCGCTCCACTCGAACCGACCGATCGCATCCTCCGAATCTTCGCAGCCGCTCAGGCCCAGTAGCAGGACGATCGCCGAAAGTCCAGCCGTCGCTCGCAGTCCCATCTTCATGATCTCACCCCTGCGCATGTGGTCGATGCCGTCTGTGTATCCGCTCCGAGCCCGTCGCTCAGCGGGCCAGCAGGATAATAACCAATACGGCCGCGCCCGCGCCTGCCAGCACCTTCTTCCACTGCCAGGGCGTGCCCTCCGCGCCGGAACCCTGCCGCGTCCAGAACAGAATCACTCCGCACGTTCCGGACACGTACTGGGCGGGAGCCGTGGCGTGCGAGCTGTATACCTCGACGGCTTCGATCATGTCCGGTGCAAAGATCTGGTCGAGCGTACTCTGCTCCGACTCCTGCATCTGTATTCCGTCCACCCACATGGCTGGCGCGCACCGGCCTGACGCGCCGCCTCGCATCTGCGTAAGGACCCCGCCGCGCCGCAACCGTCGGAAGCTCAGGCCCGGCACGTTCCGCAGGACATCAGTAAGTTGCCCGGCTGCCCGAGTCGTGATGTCCTCACGAACGATGAAATGGCCGAATCCAGCCCGTCTCCGTTCATCGAATCCCGCGAGTCCGCGGCGGCTCCGCCTCGCCGTCACGACCAGCGGCTCGAGCGGAACCGCCTGTCGCCCGAGTCGGATCTGGAGCGTGACGCTCTCTCCCGTACCCAGCGTCACGCTGTCGACTTGATACGTCATGAACACGGCGTGGCGCACGACCAGACCGTACGTGCCGGCGCGCGGCGCGGCAATCGTGAAGCGGCCCAGACTGTCCGTCACCGTTCCCGCGACGGCCGCCCCCTCGTGGAGCAGGTCGACCTCTGCGCCGTCGACGGGGCCGCGCGCGGTGTCGTCCACCACGGTCCCGTAGATCGCCTGTCCCTGGACGACGGTCGGGATCGCCAGCGCGATGACCAGCATTGCC
>DATABQ010000190.1:0-1965 GCA_036259495.1 Longimicrobiales bacterium
ACGTGCCGACCCAGGTCGCACCGTTCGGCGCGCGCTCCACCGACAGCACGTGCACGCCCCACCCCGTCTCGTCCGGGATCGCCTCCGGCGCAGTGAGCCCGAATCCGCCAGGCGTGGTGCGCGGCGGTGGTGCACTCCCGCAGGCGGACAGCGAGAGTGCGGCCGCGCCGGCCAGCAGCGCCAGGTGCAGGGCGGTGACGCGAGTCATCCGAGCAGCGGTCGTTCCGTGTACTGAGCCCATTGGGTCGGTGTCTCCCACACGCGTGCGTAAACGATCGCTTCCGCCATGGCCGGCGGAAGCCTGCGCTTCATTTCGTCATAGAAGTACTTCGCCTGGTTCTCCGCCGACGGCTCGATCTCATCGAACGGCGACAGGTCGTTCAGGTTGTTGTGATCCAGATACTCCGCGAGCTCGCGCAGGTGCTTCTTCACGTCTACGAAATCGAACGCGATACCCGATCGGTCGAGCTCGTCCGTGGCAAGCGCCATTTCGACCACGTAGCGATGGCCATGCAGGCGCTCGCACTTGCCTTTGTAGTGACGCAGAAAATGCGCACTGTCATAGTGCGCCTGTACGCTGACGATGAACATGCCTATGCCCGTTCCACCAGAATGTTCGGTACCGCTGTACCGGCCGGACGCGTGACCGCGTACAGCACCGCGTCCGCCACCGCCGCCGGATCGAGCATCTGCTCTCGCGACGGCAGTCCCGCATTGCGGTCCCGGTCGATGTCCTCCCACAGCGCCGTGTCCGTCGCCGAAGGTTCGACGAAGGTCGCGCGCACCCCGGTGCCGCGCAACTCGGCCGCGAGCACCGCGTGCAGCCCCCGCACGCCGAATTTCGAGGCGCTGTACGCGCCGTTCGCCGGGAACGCCTGCCGCCCCGCCACCGACCCGATCGTCACGATGTGACCCGCGCCGCGTTTCAGCATCGCCGGCAGGAACGCACGCACCAGCAGGAACGCGCCACGCAGGTTCACGGCCACCATCTGATCGAACGCCTCGACACTCGTCTCCGCGAGCGGCGCCAGTGCGAATGCGCCCGCAGCATGCACCACGATGTCCGCGCCCTCCGGCTGCAGTGTGCCGATCGCTTCTGCGACCCGCGCGACACCTGTTTCCGTGCCGACATCCGCGACCACCGGCACTCCTCCCATATGCGCGGCCGCACCCCGCACGTCGTCCATGCTGCGTGCGACGAGCACCACGTGCGCTCCCGCGCCCGCGAGCCGCTCCGCAGCCGCACGCCCAATGCCGCCGGTCGCTCCCGTGACGATCGCAACACGTCCGCTCAGCACGCCGCCCGGCCTGCCAGCCTCCACCTCGGGGCGAGCGCCGTCTGCGGCGTCAGGAGACGATGCCATTGACCGATATCAGTCGGAGGAATTCCTCGCGTGTCCGGATATCATCCAGGAACACGCCCTTCATGGAACTCGTGATCGTCTTCGAGTTCTGCTTCTCCACGCCGCGCATCATCATGCAGAGGTGGTATGCCTCGATGATCACGCCCACGCCCTGCGGCTCCAGCACGTCCGTGAGTGCCTCCGCGATCTGGGACGTCAGCCGCTCCTGCACCTGCAGCCGCCGGGCGAATACCTCCACGATGCGCGGCACCTTCGACAGCCCCACTATACGGCCGTTCGGGATGTACGCGACGTGGACCTTGCCGAAGAACGGCAGCATGTGATGCTCGCACATCGAGTACATCTCGATGTCCTTCACGATCACCATGTTGTGGTGGTCCTCGTCGAACAGCGCGTCGCCGAGCACCTCGCGCACGCCCAGGCCGTGCCCGCGTGTGAGCCATGTCAGGCTCTTCTCCACCCGTTCCGGCGTCTTCAGCAGACCCTGCCGCTCCGGATCCTCACCCAGCCGCAGCAGCATCTCGTGCACCAGGTCCTGGAACGGCACCTCCCTCAGCTCCGCCCGCTTCGGCTTCTCACTCACCGCCATACTCCACGTAAA
>DATABQ010000191.1:0-10649 GCA_036259495.1 Longimicrobiales bacterium
GGGGGCTGTACCGCTCGCTCGGGCAGGAGGCCGTGGCGGTCGGGAGCGCGTACGCGCTCAGGCGCCGCGACGACGGCACCGGCGATGTGATTGCTCCGGCCATCCGGAACCTCGGCTCGCTCCTCATGATGGGCGCGCAGCCGGTCGACGTCATGCGTCAGTACATGGCCAAGGGCGATTCGCCGACGTGGGGCCGTGAGCAGAACGTTCACTTCACCGATTACGATCGCGGCTTCATCGGACTCATCTCGCATCTGGGGATCATGATCGAGGTGATGAGCGGCGTCGCGATCACATTCAAGGTGCGCGGCGAGGATCGCGTGGCGCTCACATGGACCGGCGATGGTGCGTCATCGACCGGCGCATTCCACGAAGGCTTCAACCTGGCCGCGGTACAGCGCGCGCCGCTCGTCGTCATCATCGAGAACAACAGGTATGCGTATTCCACGCCCGTTTCGAAGCAGACGGCCGCCGACTCGTTCATCGCACGAGCGCCGGGCTACGGCGTCTATGGCGACAGCTGCGATGGCAACGACGTGTTCGCGGTGCTGGAGATGACACGGAAGGCGGTGGAGCACGCGCGCTCGGGGAAGGGTGCAGCGCTGCTCGAGGTGCACACCTACCGCCGCAAGGGGCACGCGGAGCACGATTCGCAGCAGTACGTGCCGCCCGGCGAGCTCGCGGAGTGGGAAGCGCGCGATCCGGTCGACCGCTTCGTGAAGCGCGTGCTGGAGGAGGGCCTGCTCACGCAGGCGCAGATGGACGAGATCGATCAGCGTGTCACGCGTGAGGTCGACGAGGCGCGCGAGACGGCCGAGGCTTCACCGATGCCCGATGCCGAAGGTGCCTTGGCGGAGGTGTACGGCGATGGTCCCGCGCGTCGTCCGTGGACGCGGCTGTCGACACCCGACCCGCGCGAGGCGTGACATGTATCGCCTCGGTGCGAACCAAAGCATAACCCCCTGCGGTCCTGCATGTGACCGCGAAGCGAGACTATGAGTGTGAGTGCGACCGAGGTCATGGCGGGTGAGAAGCCGGAGCACGTGCGCAATACGGAGCTGGGCAAGCCGGTCACCATGCTCGAAGCCATACGCGAAGCGCTGTGGGAGGAGATGGAGCGCGACCCGTCGGTGTTCCTGATCGGTGAGGACATCGGCGCTTATGGCGGCGCGTTCAAGGTGACGGAAGGCTTCATCGACGTGTTCGGCGAGAAGCGCGTCATCGACACGCCGATCAGCGAGGCGGGCTTCACGGGTGCGGCCGCGGGCGCGGCGCACATGGGGATGCGTCCTGTCGTCGAGATGCAGTTCATGGACTTCGTGTCCTGTGCGTACGAGCCGCTCACGAACTACATCGCGACGTCACGCTGGCGCGGCAGCGGGCCCGTGCCGATGGTCGTGCGGGGACCTGTCGGCGGCGGCGTACGCGGCGGGCCGTTCCATTCACAGAACCCGGAAATGGCGTTCTTCCATACACCGGGGCTGAAGATCGTCTACCCGTGCACCGCGCGTGATGCGAAGGGCCTGATGAAGGCTGCCATCCGGGATGATGATCCGGTGCTGTTCTTCGAGCACAAGAAGATGTATCGCGCACCTTTCCTGCGTGAGGTGCTGGAGCCGGACGCGGACCCTGTTCCGCTGGGTGTCGCACGCACGCATCGCGAGGGGACGGACCTCACGATCGTCACATATGGAATGATGGTGCACGAGAGCGAGAAGGCGGCGGACCAGCTGCAGGAGGAGATCGGCCTCAGTGTCGAGATCCTGGATCTGCGGACGCTGCTGCCGCTCGATGAGGACGCCATCATCGAGTCGGTGAAGAAGACGAATCGCGTGCTGCTCGTGCACGAGGACACGCGTACGGGCGGCATTGCCGGGGAGCTCGCGATGCGCATCAGCGAAAAGGCGTTCGAGTGGCTCGACGCGCCGATTCTGCGCGTGACGGCGATCGACACACCGGTGCCGTACTCGCCGCCGCTCGAGGACTATTATCTACCGCAGGTCGCCGACATCGTGACGGCGGGGAAGTACCTGGCCAAGTATTAAGCGAGCGGCTCCCGCGCATGCGTGCTGCGGGGACTGCGTTCTCTCACTCTGTCGGAGTCAGGAATGGCGCGAATCGAAGTTCCGATGCCCCAGATGGGCGAGTCGATCGCCGAGGGCACCGTCTCGAAGTGGCTGAAGCAGGTCGGCGAAGAGGTCGGCCGCGACGAACCGCTTCTCGAGATCTCGACGGACAAGGTCGACGCCGAGATCCCGTCGCCCGCCGCGGGTACGATCGCGGAGATCACCGTCCAGGAGGGCGAGACGGTCGAGGTGGGTACGATCGTCGCCATCCTCGAGACGGAGAAGGGCGCTGCTGCCGCGAAGCCCGCGGCTGAGCCGACTGCGCCTGCCGCGGCAGAAGCGCCGGCAAAGGAGGAAGCACCAGCCGAAAAGGAAACGGCCGCTGCACCGGCAGCCGGCGGCAATGCGAAGGGTGCTGCAGCTGCGCCGCCCGCGGATGGCCGCGAAGAAAGCGCGGAGGACCGGCTGCGCCGGAAGTCGACGCCGCTCGTGCGCCGCATCGCTTCGGAGCACGATGTCGACATTGCCGACATCGAGGGCACGGGTCACGCCGGCCGCGTCACGAAGCAGGACATCATGTCCTTCATCGAGAAGGGCGGCAAGCCGGCCGCGAAGCCTGCGGCCGCAGGCGCGGCAGCAGGTGCCGCGAAGCAGCCGCAGAAGGCCGCGACAGGCGGTCCGTCCGTCACTGCAGACTCTTTCTGGGAAACGTTCTACAGCCAGGTCCGGCATCCGGAGTTCCCGGTCCGCGAGAACGATGACGTCGAGCCGATGGATCGCATCCGCCGGCTCACGGCCGATCACATGGTTCGCGCGAAGCGGATCGCACCGCACGTGCACTCGTTCATCGAGATCGACTTCACGCAGATCGACCGTGTGCGCGCCGCGAGCAAGCCGAAGTGGCAGCAGGCGGGCGTGAAGGTGAGCTATACCGGATTCGTGGCGTGGGCGGTCGCGCGGGTGCTGCCGGAATTCCCCATGGTGAACTCGACGGTGTCCGGCGACAACATCATCTACCGCGGCGACATCAACGTCGGCATCGCCGTCGACCTGAACCCGGGGCTGATCGTTCCTGTCGTCAAGAATGCCGACGAGCTCAACCTCGTCGGCATCAGCAAGCGGATCAACGACGTCGCGGAGCGCGCCCGCTCGAAGAAGCTCAAACCCGACGAGATCCAGGGCGCGACGTTCTCCATCACGAACCCGGGCGTGCTCGGCACGATGGTCGGCATGCCGGTGATTCCGGAGGGTACCGCAGCGATTCTGGGCACGGGCGCGATCGAGAAGCGGCCGGTCGTGATCGAGGCGGACGGCACCGATGTGATCGCGATCCGCAAGCGGTCGCTCTTCTCCATCGGATACGACCACCGCATCGTGGATGGCGCAGATGCAGCACGCTTCCTCGCCCGTCTCAAGGAGACGCTCGAGGCGTTCCCTGACGACGCCTGAGCAACGTTCCCTGCACGTCGAGCGCCTCGGAGTAGTTCCATACGGCGAGGCGCTCGACATGCAGCGCCGGCTCGTCGCGCAGCGCCGTGCCGGGGAAATTCCCGACACGCTGCTGCTGCTCGAGCACCCGCACGTCATCACACTCGGCACCTCCGCACATCGCGACAACATCCTCGTCGATGACGACCAGGCGCGGCTGCTCGGTATAGACGTCTTCGACACCGGCCGCGGCGGCGACGTCACCTATCACGGCCCCGGCCAGCTGGTCGGCTATCCGATTCTCGACCTGAAACCCGACCGGTGCGACCTGCATCGCTACGTGCGCGATCTGGAGCAGGTGCTGATCGAAGCGGTGGGTTCGTTCGGCATGGTGGCGAGTCGGAAGGAGGGACTCACGGGTGTCTGGGTGGGTGACGAGAAGATCGCGGCGATCGGTGTACGCGTCTCCAGCGGCTGGATCACGTCGCACGGCTTCGCACTGAACGTGAGCACGGATCTGTCGTTCTTCGGCAGCATCGTGCCCTGCGGAATTACGCAGTTCGGTGTGACATCCATCGCGCGGCAGGTCGGCGCAACGCCGGCGATGGAAAGCGTGTGCGATGCCGTGGTCGAAGCGTTCGAGAAGGTGTTCTGACCGCGCGGGCCATCAGGGGCAACGGTACCGCACCAGCTCGCTTCCGTTCGACACGGTGAGACTGTTCCCATCCTCTGAAAGGCTGAGCCGTCTCTCGTCCTGCCAGGTGTCGCCCTCTCCCTCATATTCGGCGGTAACGGTGATCACCCTCTCACTCTGGATGTCGACCTCACGGACGGAAGCCGTGCTCTCGTAGAAGCGCAGCTGATCGGCACTGATGCGCAGCCGCGTCACGCTCGATCCGGTTCCGCACGCCGCGAGCTCCGCGTTCCATTCGCCGTGGAAGCGGGAGGGGATCGACGCTGCGACGTCGGCGCCAGGATCGTCCGCAGAATCATCGCGCGGCGCGTCGGGTGCATCGGATGCCGGGGGCGTGGCGTTCGCGGAGGGCTTCGCGGAGGGCTTCGCGGAGGGCGAGTCCCCGCCGCTCGGGGAGGCGGCGGCATCAGGCCCCACCGTGTCCCCGTCGATCAACGACGCGGCGGCATCGGTCCCGACGGTGTCGCCGTCGATCATCGCGGAGGTGTCTGCGCGAATGTTGTCGTCCGCGGCTTCGTCCGCCGTCTCCGAACAGGCCGTCCCAAAAACCGCGATTGCCACCATCATTGCGTGTGCGTAGCGCATGTATCGTCCTCCGCTTGCTTCAGGTTGCGTCATCGAATGAACGGCGCTCAGGCGCCCCCTCCAGCCTTCCGGCGCTGACCTTCACGGCGGCGTCCGCGCTGCCTTGAAAGCCTTCTCCTCCGGCGCAGCCATCTCGAAGAAGTCCATATATCTCTGCCGCTTCTCCCTGTGCTCTTCCAGCCACTCGACGAACTTCGACTCGACCAACCCGCCGGAGCTCGATTGCTCCTTCGCCGCGCGAACGGCGAGCTCGTCCACATACTCGTTCTGCGGGTGGCCGGCATGGCCGCGCACCCAGCGCCAGTCGATCTCGTGCCGACCGGACGCGCCGGCCAGTGCGCGCCACAGTTCCACGTTCTCGATCGCGCCCGTCTTCCGCTTCCAGCCGCGCGCGGCCCAGCCGTGGATCCATTCGCGCATGCCGGTGACGAGGTACTGCGAATCGGATGTGAAGATGATGCGGCACGGCCGCTTGAGCGCGGCAAGCAGACCGGCAGCGCCGATCAGCGCCATGCGGTTGTTCGTCGTCGCAGGCTCCGACGCCCAGTAGTCGCGGCGCACGCAGCCGTCGTCGCGCCACAGCTCGACCAGACCGCCCGCACCGCCCGGGTTGTCACGATCCTTGTACTGATTGCCGAGGCAGGATTCATCGGCATAGATGTAGACCAGATCCATGCCGGAAAGTGATTGCCTGCGATTGTGTTGCGCAACCGCCCAGGATTGCGGCGCTGCCGGGCTGTCGACAATCTGTCACGTGATCTTCGGCGGGCGCCGTAACGCATGCCGGGGCTGTCGACAATCCGTCACGGGATCGTTGGCGGGCGCCGTAACGGATGCCGGGGCTGTCGACAATCCGTCATGTGATCGTTGGCGGGCGCCGTAACGCATGTTCACCGCGCAATCCGCGGAATCTCTGCGCGCTGGCCGCGACGCAAGCCCCCATACCGCGCAATGCGCGGCATCACCGACAAGCCGTTCCTTTCACCAGTCCTCATGACGACTTCTCGACGCCGTCGCCAGACGCGTCCCGATCATGACGACTTCTCGGCGCCGTCGCCAGGCCGCGTACCGATCATGAGATTCGACCAGCAGCCCCGATGGTTCCGGGCGCTCAGACACCAGACGTCCCATTCCACCATGGCGCCGCCGATCCTGCTGCACGATGTTTCCAGAATGAACGACCATGCCGGACAGGCGGGATACGAGCCGGACGATCCACGCGAATGGCTGCGCATCGCGCGGCAGGATCTGACGCTCGCGGAGACCGAGATCCCCGGGGTGGGGCTGGAGCTGCGTGCGTTTCACGCGCAGCAGGCGGCCGAGAAGGCATTGAAGGGGGTCTGCATCGCACGTGGTGTCGTGTTCCCGTTTACGCACGACATCGCGCACCTGCTCGACGTGCTCCACGGCGACGGCCTGGATGTCAGATCGCTGAGCGCCGCCACGCGACTGACGCGGTTCGCGACGGCCGGCCGCTATCCGTCGCGCATGCGCCGCCCGGGCGTGAGGTCGTTCGCAACAGCCGTTGGGCTTGCGCGCCGTGTGGTCGAATGGTCGGAGGCACACGCATCAGGCGCACCCCGGCGGGTCCGGGAGCCGCACGTACCCCGTTACCGGGAGCCTACCGGCACGCGCGAACCCGACCGCGCCCTTCTCGCCGAAGCCGTCGCGCGGGTCATCCACGTCGCCTCGCCCGAGCGCATCATCCTGTTCGGCTCCGGCGCTCGCGGCACCATGGGACCGCACAGCGATCTCGATCTGCTGGTCGTCACGGAGAAGGCGGACGACGAGGGCGAGTTGGAAGGGGACATTCACGAAGCGCTGGCGGGACTGAAGACGTCGTTCGACATCGTGACGGTGACACCCACGGACCTGGCGCGCTACGGCCGTTCGAGCGCTCTGGTGTACCGACCGGCGCTGGAGGAGGGGCGGGTAGTGTATAGTCGTGCCTCCGAACCGTCCCCTCGGCGCAACTGAACGACGTCGCGGACAGGGCTGGCGACTTCAGTCCGCGTCCACGCGCCCACCAGGCGTCACTGCCCTCGCTTGCCACATGACTCCGCCGCCCCTAAATTCGCGCCTGATCGTCAATTGGACACCTTCGCGAGGCCTCGTGTCACAACCCGGATACCTGCTGCTGGAAGACGGCCGGAGCTTTCCCGGCGACATGATCGGAGCGCCCGGCGAGACGCTGGGCGAAGCGGTGTTCAACACGTCGATGACGGGGTATCAGGAGGTCCTTACGGACCCGTCGTACGCCGGCCAGATCGTCGCCATGACGTACCCGCTCATCGGCAACTACGGGGTCGCGGCAGAGGACGCAGAGTCTGCGGACATACAGGTGGCGGGCTTCGTCATGCGAGAGGCATCGTCAACCTACAGCAGCTGGCGGGCGGGCGGCTCGCTTCAGAAATACCTGGAGCAGTCCGGCATCGTGGCGCTCGACGGTGTCGACACGCGCGCACTGACTCGACACCTGCGCAGCGCCGGCGCCATGCGCGCCGCAATCGCGCCGGCGACCACAACCGAAGCCGAGCTGATGGAGCGCATCCAGGCGCACCCGCGCATGGAAGGCCAGGACCTCACCTGCGGTGTCTCGACCGCAGAGGCCTACGACGTGAAGCCCGCTGGAGATCAGCGATTCCGGGTTCTGGCCTACGACTTCGGCGTGAAGCGACATTCCCTGAAGCTCCTGGCCGAACGCGGCTGTGCAATCACCACACTCCCGGCCGCCACCACTGCGGCCGAGATCCTCGAGCAGGAGTTCGACGGGTTCTTCGTCTCGAACGGGCCGGGCGATCCGGAGGCTGTCGGACACGCCCTCCGGACGATCCGTGAGCTGGGCGAGCGTGGAACCCCCGTCTTCGGAATCTGCCTGGGTCACCAGCTCGTCGCCCGCGCCTTCGGCGGATCGACGTTCAAGCTGCTCTATGGCCACAGGGCAGGGAACCATCCTGTCCGCAGGATGCGCGACGGGGCAGTGGAGATCACCGCGCAGAACCACGGATTCGCGGTCCGTCGCGGGAGCACGCCGGACGCCGTGGACGGTGCACCATCGCTGCGCGTGACGCACGTAAATCTGAACGATCAGACCATGGAAGGCCTCGAGCACCGGGAGCTGCCGGTGTTCAGCGTTCAGTACCATCCGGAGGCGGCGCCGGGGCCCCACGACTCGCGATATCTGTTCGACCAGTTTACGGCCGCCATGGCCGCGCGAGATCGAAATCCTTGACTTTCAGGCCGGTCACTTCTAACCTAGGTGCCCGTACCTTAACGACATACAAGCTTTCGCGGCGGTAAATCGCGTGTCCCGGCGGTCGGTAATAACAACCCTCGCCGTAGCGGTCATTTCGCTCATGACCGTTGCCGGCGTAGTCCTCGCCGTGATCTTCGCAGTCCGCGGAGGCCAGGGCCTGTCGCTCGGCGGCCGCATCGCGGTCCTCGACGTCGAGGGTGTCATCAACGACGATCGGGAGTTCCTGGAGGACCTGCGCCGGTTCCGGGATGACCCCTCGGTGAAGGGGTACGTCGTCAATATCAATTCGCCCGGCGGCGTCGTTGCTCCCTCGCAGAGCATCTATCAGGAGCTGCGGCGGATCCGCGATGAAGACGACGTGCCCGTCGTCGCTTCGATCGGCGGAATGGGCGCGTCGGGCGGGTACTACATCGCGCTCGCTGCGGATTCCATCTTTGCGCTCCCGGGCTCGATCACCGGCTCGATCGGCGTGATCATGGAGATCCCGGACGCGAGCGAGCTGATGGCGAAGGTGGGCGTTCGGATGCAGACGGTGATGAGCGCCGAGCACAAGGACGTGGGCTCACCATTCCGTCCGCTCGGCGAAGGTGACCGCGCGATCCTGGACTCGCTGGTGCTGGACGTATACGCACAGTTCGTGGATGTCGTCGCGACGGAGCGGAATCTGGAGCGTGCTCTCGTCGAGCAGGTCGCCGATGGACGCATCCTGTCCGGGCGGCAGGCTCTGGATGCGCAGCTCATCGACGCGCTGGGGAACCGCCGCGATGCGCTGGCTTCGGCGGGGCGGATGGCGGGACTCGGGGATGATCCGGCAGTCGTGCGGCCGCCCGAGGACGACATCACGGTGTGGGACCTGATCCTGGGCCGAAGCTCCGCCCGGATTCTGGGCACGCTCACGAGCTCGCTCGATCCGGATCCAGCGCCGCGCGTGAAGTACGTAGTACCGTGGTGACCCGCGACCGCAGGGGTGCGGTACCGGGGGCAGACAGCACAGAAAGGGTCCGGGACTGAACCCGGCCCGCATTACTCAAGGTATGGAGGAACCATGACCAAAGCCGACCTCGTCGAGCAGGTGGCTGAGGCGATCGGCCCGGGGATCACAAAGAAGGACTGCGCCCTGGTCGTGGACGGACTGTTGAACGCGATCAAGAACGCAATGGCCGATCACGAGCACATCGAGATCCGGGGCTTCGGCACGTTCAAGGTCCGGAAGCGCCGTTCGCGCATGGCCCGCAACCCGCGCACCGGCGATCCCGTGGAAGTACCGGCCCGCGCCGTTCCGATCTTCAAGCCGTCCAAGGATCTGCGCGTGCAGGTCTCGGAAGGCACCCACGTACCGGCACTCTGAGCTGATGCTTCTCGCGCGTCGCAGCGCCCCATCCGGGTTTCCGGGTGGGGCTTTGCCCATTTAACGCTTTGTCAGGAAGCGGCGTCCATTCACCCGTGACCAGGCCGGCCGCATTGCGTCCGGAAACCGCAGAGACGCGTGCCGATGCGGCGCTGGTCGAGCGAGCGCAGTCGGGCGATGCTAATGCCCGCGAGGAGCTCGTGCGGCGCTACATGCCGGACGTCTATCGCACGACTGTCCGTGTGCTCGGCGACACGGATCTCGCGCAGGATGCGACGCAGGACGCGTTCGTCAATGCAATGGGCGGCCTGCCGCGATTCCGTGGCGACGCGAGCTTCCGTACCTGGCTGCTGCGGATAGCGGTGAACGCCGCTCGCACCGTCGGACGGCGCAGCGGCCGCCGGCGTGAGGTGAGTCTCGTGCTGGCCGAGAGCGAGGCTTCCCGTGCTCCGGATCCCGCGCGGCACGCGGTGAACGTTACAGAGGTCGAGCGGGCGGAGCGGGCACTGGATCAACTGCCGCCGAAGCAGCGTCTTGCTGTTTCGATGCGCGTGCAGCAGGGACTGAGCTACGCCGAGATCGCGAGTGCGCTGTCCTGTACAGAGGGTGCAGCCCGGGTGAACTACCATCTGGGCGTGAAGAGGCTGAGGGAGATGCTGCGATGAATTCATTCGACTGCGAGGCGATCCGGGATCTGCTTCCGTCGCTCACACGTGGCGAGCTGCTCTCGCACGAAGCGACACTTGCGGAGCTGCATCTGGAAAGCTGCGCCGCATGCCAGGCGGAGGCGGAGATCGTGCGTCTACTCCAGACGACACTCACGCCGGTGCCCGCAGGGCTCGAAACGCGGGTGATCACTGCGGTGCGCAGGCGGCGACTCCTGGGTGGTCGGCCGGCACGGCTCGCGCTGGCCGCGACGCTGGCCGCTGCGCTGATCGGCGGCTCGCTCATCTACGATCGCGCGGGCGTCACGTCCGATCTGGATGTCGAGGCTGTGAGCTGGGCCGCAGCGCAGGATCCGCTGCTGCACGGCGGCTCCCAGCTGTCGGAGCTCTCGGTAGAGGAGCTGGAGATTCTGCTGGCGGAGCTGGAGCAATGAGGCGTCTGATCACTGCCGCGCTCCTCGCTCTGGCGATCGGTCCGACGGCGGCGAGCGGACAGGATCGCGACCAGAGTCGCCGCGAGGCTCTCCAGGCTCGGCGTGACTCGCTCGAGGCGGAGGTCGTGCACCGGTTCGTGCGCCACCTGGCCAGAGACCTCGAGATGACGGAC
>DATABQ010000192.1:0-2973 GCA_036259495.1 Longimicrobiales bacterium
CGCGATCGCCAGTGACCGGCCTGAAACGCGCATCGGCCTGCCGGAGGTGAAGCTCGGGATCATTCCGGGGTTCGGCGGCACCACGCGACTGCCACGCGTCATCGGCCTGCGCGAGGCGCTCGCGATGATTCTGACCGGCTCACCCGTGTCGGCGCGGAAGGCACAGCGTATCGGGCTGATCTCCGAGCGGATGCATCAGGGCGTGCTGTACGAGCGGGCACGTGCTCTCGCGCTGGAGCTGGCGGCATCGCGTCCCGGCCCACGCCGCGACCGGTCACTGCTCTCGAAAGTGCTGGACGAGACTGCCGTCGGCCGGAGCGTCATCCTCACCCAGGCGCGCAGGCAGGTGATGAAGGAGACGCGGGGCCACTACCCTGCCCCTCTGCGCGCACTCGATGTCATCGCGAAGTCGGCGAAGCAGCCGCTGGACGCTGCGCTGAAGATCGAGGCGAAGGCACTGGGCGATCTGATCGTCACGGACGTCTCGAAGAACCTGCTCCATGTCTTCCACCTGATGGAAGGTGCGAAGAAGGCGGGGCCTGCCGGTGTCGAGGCAAACAGCGTGGAGCGGGTGGCGGTGCTCGGCGCGGGCGTGATGGGTGGAGGCATCGCGCAGCTGCTCGCGTACCGGGGACTCGACGTGCGGCTGAAGGACATCCGCAATGACGCGCTCGGCCTCGGCCTGCGCCACGCGCGCGAGATGTTCGACCGGCTGGTGAAGCGCGGCCGGGTCGACAGGAACGACGCGCGCCGATACATGGACGCGATCGCACCCACGCTCGATTACAGCGGCTTCGGCACGGCAGATCTCGTGATCGAGGCGGTCGTCGAACGGATGGATGTGAAGCAGCAGGTGCTGCGCGAGACGGAGACGCACGTCCGCGACGACTGCGTGCTGACGACGAACACGTCATCGCTATCCGTCACCACCATGCAGGGATCCCTGGAGCGGCCGGAGCGATTCGCCGGCATGCACTTCTTCAATCCCGTGCACCGCATGCCGCTCGTCGAAGTGATCCGCGGCGAGCAGACATCGGATGCGGCGACTGCGACGGTCGTCGGGCTGACGCGGCGTCTGGGCAAGACACCCGTCGTGGTGAACGACGGTCCCGGATTCCTCGTGAACCGCATCCTCGCCCCATATCTGAACGAGGCCGCCTGGCTGCTTGCGGAGGGCGGCTCGATCGAGCAGATCGACCGCACGCTGAAGCGGTTCGGGATGCCGATGGGACCGCTCCGACTGCTGGACGAGGTCGGTCTCGACGTCGCGCGTCACGCGGGCGCCGTGATGAGCGACGCGTTCGGCGAGCGGCTCGCGCTGCCGCCCACCATGGCCGCGCTCGAGAAGACGGACCTGCTCGGACGGAAGGGCGGCCGCGGATTCTACACGTACGAGAAGGGCCGCGAGAAGGAAGTGAACGGCGACATCTACAGCAGTCTCGGCGCGACACTCCCATCGGAGCGAAAGGAGCTGGCCGAGCAGGACATCCTCGATCGGCTTCTCTTCGCCATGGTCAACGAGGCAGCGCGCGTGCTGGAGGATGGCATCGTGCAGTCCGCCGGCGAGGTCGATCTGGGGATGATCACCGGTACCGGATTCCCGCCGTTCCGCGGCGGGCTGCTCCGCTGGGCGGATGCGATCGGCATGCAGCAGGTGCTGCGTCGGCTGGAGGAGCTGCACGCACAGCACGGCGTCCGGTTCGAGCCGGCTACGCTCATCCGGGAGCTGGCCGCCGCCGGACGCGGATTCTATTGAGCATTGTAGAAATTCACTACACGCGCCCGCCAAGGCGCACCACGGTATTCCGCCAGCACATCGTGCAGCGCACGAGCGAATGCGTGGTCACGCTGCTCGACCATACAGACCTGTCGAAGGCCGTCACCGTGCGCGAAACGGTAGTGCTAGAGCCGGGCGCGCCAGTGGTCTGGTTCACGTTCCCGGGGATGTGGCACGACATCGGCCGCTTCCACACCACCGACGGCCGCTTCACCGGCTTCTACGCGAACGTGCTCACTCCCGTCAGCGCGATCGTCTCGAACCGGTGGGAGACTACCGACCTGTTCCTCGACGTCTGGGCCGACAATGCCGGTACGGAACTGCTCGATGAGGAGGAGCTGGATGCCGCTCTGAATGCCGGTGCAGTCACACCGGCCGACGGTGCACGGGCGCGCGAAGAGGCCGCGGCTCTCGTCGCTGCTGCCGCCGCGGGAACGTGGCCTCCCGCGATCTGCCACGAGTGGACGCTGGAGCGCGCACGTGCTGCCGTGCACCGCCCCGGCACGCGGGACGGCATCGCGCGGGACGGCACCCGGGACGGCACGCCGGTGTAGATCGGAGCATTACCACAACATGCATGACGCCGATGAAGCTGATTACGTCCGTCCTGACAGTGCTCCTGTGCGCCGCCGCGCTTCCCGCCCCTGCCCGGGCGCAGGAGCCTTCGCGCGCATCGCGTGACACCGCACGCTCCGCGCTGCTGGATCGGGCGGCGGAGAGCCGTGCGAAGGGCTCTCCCGATGCGTCGGTCCTCGTATATGAGATCGCCGATTTCCAGTGTCCGTTCTGTGCGCGCTTTGCGCAGGACGTGTTCCCCAGCATCGACAGCGCCTACATCTCGACCGGTCGCGTTCAGTGGGTCTTCGTCAATCTGCCGATGCCGTCGCACTCCCGTGCATGGCAGGCGACGGAGGCGGCGCTCTGTGCGGGCGCCGTGAGCAACCGCTTCTGGGTGATGCACGACCGGCTCTTCATCGCTGGCGAGGAATGGATCTCCGCGGACGATCCGCAGGCCATGCTCGCGCGCTACGCACGCGAAGCCGGCGTCGACATGCAGCCGTTCACCGAGTGTGTCGCGGGTGACGGTGTCGCTGCGCTCATCCTCCAGGACGTGATCTTCGGCTCACGCGTCACGGGAACGCCGACGTTCATCGTGGACAACCAGCAGACGGTGGTGGGACTCAAATCGTTCGAAG
>DATABQ010000193.1:0-1676 GCA_036259495.1 Longimicrobiales bacterium
GCAGACGCGCGGTGCCGTCCGCGCGGGTAGCGGCACGCGTGCGCGTCGGCAGCAGCGTGATGTCGACATCAGCGAGCGGCTGATCGGTGCGCAGTGAGCTCGCCCACACATGCACGGCCTCCGCATCGATCGTCGCCTCGAGTCCGATGCGCGTCGACTGCACCCACGCATGCGCGACGTTGCGCATACGGCGTCCGGATTCATCCACGGGCGGCGTGCCTTCGGGACTGACTGCGACGATCGCGTGGCCGAGCCCGTTGCGGAGCGCGGGTGCGACATCGATCATCGCTTCCGTGAGCTCGCCCGACGTCGCGGCATTCACGACGGTCGATGATACGAGCTCGCCCGGCGGCGAGAACGTTTCCCGGCCGGACTCATGCCAGCGCTGTATCGCCGCACCGTAATCGGTCCATTGCTGCGGCGTAACGCGATACACCCGCACACGCAGCGCTTCATGTCCCCGCGACTGGAACGCGACGCGCGGCGGACCCTCCGGATCGAGCACGATGAGCGGCTCACCCGGCAGCGCAATCGTCGGATGTGCCTCGCCCACGTCGAATGTCACCGAGCGCGGCTCCTCCAGCGTCTGCCCGAAGCGGTCGGTGAGCGATGCGGACAGCGTAACGATGTAGCGCGTGTTCGGTCGCGCATCGCCGAAGATGTGCATGTCGCTTCCATAGACGCGGATCGACATGTCATCGAGCCCGGGCTCGACGCGCACCTGCTCAGGCGACCAGGCTGCTTCGTCGAGCGGATTCGTAAAGTGAATCATCCACGTATAACCCGGGCGGCACTCTGCGCCGCAGCCGTGGGACGCGATGCGCAGCGGACCGTACGTGCGGAAGCGCAGCTCCTGCGGCAGCAGCGTCGTGAGCGGACCCTCTGCCGATGACAGGCCGCGCGCGAGCACGACCGTGACAGTCGTGTCCGGTGGCAGCGGCGCGACCGGACGCAGCGCGACCCAGCGGCCATCCTCCAGCTCTTCCACCATCCTGCTGACGATGCTGTCCGCCGCGACCTCATCGCGCGACGCGAGACGCACCGGATGCGACAGGCCTGCGGCGATGATGCGCGTCGCGCTCAGCACTTCTTCGGGATTCACACGCTGATCGAACGCGATGAGCACCACAGGCTGGCGCGATGTCGAGCCTGCGAGATCATCGCCCTGACCCCAGCGCGGACGGATGGAGCGACGTCGCTGCTCTTCCTCCGTCATCTCCGGATTCAAAGCCGGCCACGCACCGATCGCGCGCGGAGCGGGCGTGCTGAACTCGACAGTGACTGCCGTGTCGAGCGCCGGGCCGGTGACCGGGCGCGTGCCCGCGGGCACTTCGACCGTATATGACGTCGCCATCGGAAAGCGGGTCTCGGGCTGGAAGCGGAGTGTGCGTGTGTCGATCCAGCTCCAGCGACCCCGCGGCTGCGGTGTGAGGCGTACGGGTGGCGTGCGCGTCTCCGTGCCCGCCACCGTCGTGAGCGGCACCATCGGCTCGCTGAACGTGATCGTCAGATGCGGCGCCAGCTCCGTATCGCCCGTCGGCACCACACGCACGACGCGGAGCGGACTCGCCGTTCGCGCCGGGGGTGTCGGAGGCGCGACAGAGTAGGGCGGCGGGAACGTCGACAGCACAATGTGACCCGTGCGCGGCGGCGGCGGCGATGCGGCTGGAAATCGG
>DATABQ010000194.1:0-12313 GCA_036259495.1 Longimicrobiales bacterium
ATGAGAACGTACCCCCTCCACCCGCACGCCGCCTCGCAGCCGTACCCTGCACAAACTCCTGCACGTTCGCCGCCGCCGCCCAGGCCGCAAAGGAGAATGCCACCAGGCCCCACACGTTGCGAAGTCCTAGCGCGAGCGCGACCGCCAGTGTGACTACCAGCGCGACGAACGGTATGCGTGTCCTGCGCTTGAAGTCATCCAGATCGACGACGCGCCACGGCAGCATCGGCCCGACGCCGATCAGGAACAGCAGCATCACGCAGATCGGCACCGTCATCTGGTTGAAGAACGGAGCACCGACACTGACCTTCTCACCGCGCAGCGCTTCCGCGACCAGCGGGTACATCGTGCCGAGCAGAACCGTGAACGTGAACGCGGTGAGCAGCAGGTTGTTCACCAGGAACACGGTCTCGCGTGACACCATGTTGTCCAGGTGACCGGTACTGCGCAGTTCCGACGACCGGCCGGCCAGCACAACCAGCGAGAACAGCAGCACGACCGCGATGAACGCGAGGAAGTACATCCCTATGGGGCCCTCGCTGAATGCATGCACGGACGAGATGATGCCGCTGCGCGTGAGGAACGTGCCGAGAATCGTGAGCAGGAAGGTCGACACGATGAGCGACATGTTCCAGACGCGGAGGAGCCCGCGACGCTCCTGCACCATCGCCGAATGCATGAACGCCGTGGCCGTCAGCCACGGCATGAACGACGCGTTCTCGACCGGATCCCAGGCCCACCAGCCGCCCCATCCGAGCACCTCGTACGACCACCACATCCCGGCGACGATCGCGAGCGACAGGAAGCCCCACGCGGCGACAGTCCAGCGATGCGTCACGCGCAGCCACGTGTCATCGAGCTTGCCGGACAGCAGTGCGCCCATACCGAACCCGAACGGCACGGTCATGCCGACGTACCCGAGATAGAGCAGCGGTGGATGCACGCCCATGAGCCAGTGATTCTGCAGGAGCGGGTTCGGACCCGGTCCGTCCAGCGGCACCGGTGATACCAGGCCCCAGGGATTTGCGGGCCCGACCAGCAGGATGTAGAAGAACACGCCAACGCCGAGCATCGTCGCGTTGGCATATGCACCGAGAGCCCCGAGCTTCGGTCCGGTCAGCCAGACAGACAGTGCGGTGTAGAATGACAGCACCCAGCCCCAGAACAGGATCGATCCCTCGAGCGAGCTCCACAGCGAGATGATCGTGAAGAACAGCGGTGTGGAGCGGCTGCCGACCTGCGCGACGTAGTCGATGCTGAAGTCGTGAGTGATCAGGCCGTACATCATCGCGAGGTTCGCGATGGTCATCAGCGCGAAGTTCGTATACGCCGCAGATCGTGCACTGCGCACCAGCGCCGCTTCGCGTCGTCTCACGCCGACGACAGCCGCGACGACGCCATAGGAGGCGACCGCCAGCGCCGCGGCGCATGCGGCGAGGCCGATGAGCCGGATCATCGCGAAGCCTCAGTGCACAGGCCGCACGTTCCCATCTGCATCACTGTTCCTGCAGCAGGCTCTTGTACATGTCTTCCGGCTTCGGATGCTGCCCGTCCTCCGGCGGCCGGTACTCGTTCGAGTGCTTTACCATCACGGTCGACGACTCGAAGACGCCTTCGCGGTTCAGCCTACCCTCGACGATGACTCCCTGCCCCTCCCGGAACATGGCGGGGGGTGCCTTCTGCGAGTGGACACGGATCTGGCCCGCCTCATCCTGGAGCGTGAAGCGCAGGTCCACCGCTTCGGCGTCCCACTGCACGGACCCGGGCACGACCTGGCCACCGAGACGGAACGGCTTGTCATACGCACTCGGCCCCTGCGCCAGCAGCTCGCCCGGCGTGTGGAAGAACACGAGGTTCTCGCCTATGCCGCCGTAGATGAGGTATCCGAAGCTGGAAAGCACGATGATCACAGCCAGCGCGAGTCCGACCTTCTTCCTGCGCCCGTTCATCGCTCACCTCCCGCGGCCACCGCGGCGCGAACCGCGCGCTCGGCACGACGCCGCCGATCGTTCAGCAGCAGCATGTATCCGCCCAGCACACCCCATGTGATGCCGAGCGCGAGCCAGATATAAAACCACTCAGACATGTACCCTGCCTCCGGTAAGCGCCCGTTCCTCGAGCACGGCCTCGCGGGACCGTTCGAGCTTCGCAATATGGTAACGGATCGCGACCAGGTATATGAAGATGAACAGGAATGCGAATGCGTTCAGCCGCAGTCCCAGCCGGTATACCGCGTCCATCGTCTCCGGCGTCGACTGCACCTGATGAATCGTGCGCCACCAGCGCACGGACATGTACACGATCGGCACGTTCAGGAAACCGAGGATCCCGACGGCCGCGCTCCAGCGCGCTCGCTGATCCTCGTCATCCGCGAACGCACGCAGAGCGAGATAGCCCGCGTAGATCAGGAACAGGATCGCAGTCGTCGTGAGCCGCGGATCCCAGGTCCACCAGATTCCCCACGTCGGACGCGCCCAGATCGAGCCCTGGATCAGCGTGAGGCCGATGAACACAATGCCGACCTGTGCGGCGGCAGAGGCGAGCATGTCGTGCTTCGCCTGCCGCTTCCAGAGATAGAGCACGCTCGCGACGAACACCACCGCCGGTGCGATCATCGACATCCAGGCCGACGGCACGTGCACGTACAGGATCTTCTGCAGATGCCCCATGTCGCGATCCGGCGCCGACGTCAGCAGTGCAATGGCCTGTGCGGCGATCAGGAACAGAACGGCGAAAACACCGAACGGCTGGAGCCAGCGCGGCCGCGCAGGTGCGGCTGCACTCTCCGAATGAATCGTACTCACGTCAGTCCTCTATCACGTGCTCGAAGGCGAACAGCGCCCCCGTCAGGAAAACGATGTCGAACACTACCAGTACGCGTACCCATGAGCTGCTGAGAGCCACGGTGGCGCCCGCGGCAGCATCCCGGACCATCAGGTCGCCGGTGAGGATGAGTCCGGTGGCCTGTACCGCAGCGATCAGCAGCGGGATCAGCATCGGGAACAGCAGGAGCGGCAGCAGCACTTCCCTCGCCCGCAGCCGACTCGCCATCGCGGAGTAGAACGTGCCCAGCGTGACGAAGCCGAGCGTGCCGAGGAACAGCACGATCGCGAGCGGTCCGATCACGCGCCAGATCGGGATGTCGTACAGCACGGCGGCGAGCGGGATCAGGACGGCCTCCATCAGGAGCACGAACACGAGGTTCGCGATCAGCTTCCCGACGAAGATGGAGCGGCGGTCGCCCGGATAGAGCAGCAGCATCTCGAGGGAGCCGTTCTCCAGCTCCTGCTCATATGAGCGATTGAAGGACAGCACTCCGCTGAACAGCACGGTCAGCCACAGCACCCCGCCGGCGACATTCCGGAGCGCCTGCGTATCCGGCCCGAGCGCGAAGCCGAACAGGAGAAGGATGAGTGCCGCGAGGAACGCGACGGAGTTGAAGTTTGCCTTCGTGCGTCGCTCCGCGGTGAGGTCCTTCCACACGATCGCACCTACGCGCATGGCTTCGGCGCTCACGGCATGACTCCGAGACGCGCGGGCTCGAGTGCGTGCACAGCCTCGCCCGCACCCTCGCCCGCACCCTCGCCCTCACCCGTGGTGCGCTCCACGAGGAGGCCGTCGGCGATGTGCACGCGTCGCGACATGATCTCCGTCGCACGGGTGACGTCGTGCGTCGTCAGCAGGACCACACCGCCCGCCTCCGCCGTATGCGCGATGAACGCATTCACGACATCAATGCCGTCGTCGTCGAAGCTGGCGTACGGCTCGTCGAGCAGCAGCACGCGCGGCGGCCGGAGCAGGAGTCTGGCGAGCCCGAGGCGGCGGCGCATGCCGGCGGAGAATCCGCGCACCCGCTCGGCGGCGTCGTCGGAAAGGCCGACCTGCCCCAGCACGGCAGCGATCGCGTCATGATCGGCCGCACTGCCCGCCATGCGCATGGAGAATATCAGGTTTTCGGAGGCGGTCAGATCGTCGTAGAGCCCGCTGCTGTGCCCGAGCAGGCCCACGTGCCCGCGGATGGCGTCGCCCTCTCGGACGCTATCGCGGCCGAGAACGCTGGCGGTACCCCGCGTAGGGCGCAGGACAGTGGCCACGATGCGCAGGAGCGTCGTCTTGCCGCTGCCGTTGCGCCCCGTCAGCGCAACCACCTCGCCGGCCTCGACCGTGAGATCGACACCACGCAGGACCCAGCGCTGCCCGAACCGGCGGGCAACGCCGTCGAGCCTGATCATCGCCTGCACGGGCGTCACGGGGTCCGAATGAGGTCGAAGCATAAGTTGGATAGCAAGATAGCGTGAATCGCTACCGCTCTCAACTCAGGCGGGCGGAAGCATGGTTGTGGGATCGGGAGTGGGAGAGTTACAGGGGGTGGGAGTGGTGGTGGGAGAGGAGAGTCCCCACTCCCAACCACTCCCACTCCCACACCCGCACCGAACACCCTCCCACTACAATCCACAACCTGTGTCCGGGAGCAGGCAAGGGTGAACGGCCAACCCGGCCGCCCGCTACACCCCTGCCTTCACTTCCTGCACCAGCGTCGTGAGCGATTTCCGGGCGTCGCCGAACAGCATGCGCGTGTTGTCGGCGAAGAACAGCTCATTCTCGATGCCCGCAAAGCCGGGATTCATGCTGCGCTTCATGACGATCACGGTCTTTGCCTTGTCGACATCCAGGATCGGCATCCCGTAGATCGGGCTGCTGGCGTCATGACGCGCGGCGGGGTTCACCACGTCGTTCGCACCGATTACGACCGCGACATCCGTCCGGTCGAACTCGGGATTGATCTGCTCCATTTCGATCAGCTGGTCGTAGGGCACGTTCGCCTCCGCGAGCAGCACGTTCATGTGGCCCGGCATCCGGCCGGCGACGGGATGGATCGCATACTTGACCTCCACGCCGCGCGACTGCAGCAGATCGGCGAGCTCACGTACCTGGTGCTGCGCCTGTGAGACCGCCATGCCGTAGCCCGGCACGAACACGACAGAGCGCGCGTACCCCAGCAGAATCGCCGCGTCCTCGCCAGTGATGTCGCGCACGCTCCTGCCTTCCGCGCCCGCCACGGCCGCAGGGCCGCTCACGCTGGAACCGAACGCGCCGAACAGGACGTTCGTTAACGAGCGGTTCATCGCATCGCACATGATCTTCGTCAGAATGATGCCCGACGCCCCGACGAGAGCGCCGGCGATGATCAGCACGTTGTTGCCCAGCACGAATCCCGTCATGGACGCCGCGATGCCGGAGAACGAGTTCAGCAGCGAAATGACCACCGGCATATCGGCGCCGCCGATCGGCAGCACGAACAGGACGCCGATCAGCAGGGCGGCACCGCTCAGGACCAGGTAGAGTGGCAGATTCGCGTCCGCCGCCACGAGGTACGCGGCGAGTGCGAACGTCCCGCCGAAGATCAGGCCGTTGACGACCTTCTGCCCGGGGTAGGTGACGGCGCGCCCGGTGATCAGCTCCTGCAGCTTCCCGAACGCCACGAGGCTGCCCGAGAACGTGAGTGCGCCGATCAGCACGCTCAGCATTATCGTCGCCTGCACGTTCATCGGCGCATCAATGGCACCGGAAGCGAACCGGATGTATTCGTCGCCTGCAACCAGCGCGGATGCTCCGCCGCCGAACCCGTTCAACAGCGCAACCATCTGGGGCATGCCCGTCATCTTGACCGACCGCGCCATGATGATACCGACCGCCGCGCCGATGATGACGCCTGCTGCGATCCAGACCCAGCTGATGATGTCCCAGTGCAGGAGCGTCGCCACGACGGCGACGAACATGCCCGTCGCGCCGAGCATGTTGCCGGACCGCGCGGTCGCCGGTGAGCCGAGCCGCTTCAGTCCCACGATGAACAGGACCGATGCGACGAGGTAGGAAATCTCGATGAGGAGCGGTGCGAACCCGAGCGCGCCGCTGTTGGCGGCCTCGTTCATTTCGCGTCCTCCCCCCGGCGCCTGAACATCTGCAACATGCGATCGGTGACGAGGAATCCGCCCACTACGTTGATCGTCGCGAATGCGACGGCGACGACGGCGAGGCCTGTACTGAGCGGCGACTCCACACGTCCCGCCACGACGACGGCGCCGACGAGCGTGATACCGGAAATCGCGTTCGATCCCGACATCAGCGGCGTGTGCAGCATCTGCGGCACCTTCGTGATGACCTCGAAGCCGACAAAGATCGCAAGGACGAAGATGTAGAGTGAAAGCAGCAGTGCTTCGGCCATGTGATCAGCGCTCCTGTTGAACGGTTGCGCTCACGCGCGGGTGCACGATCTGACCTGCATCGGTGACGAGGCACTCACGAACGATTTCGTCCTCCCGGTCGATGGCCAGAGCGCCATCCTTCGTGATGTGCTGGACGAGCGCTTCGACATTGCGCGAGTACATCTGGCTGGCGTGGATCTGCGTACCCGCGGCCAGATCAGTTGGCCCGAGAATCAGGGCGTGGCCATGACGCACCTCCTCGTCTGCGCGCGTCAGCTCACAGTTGCCGCCACTCTCCGCCGCGAGGTCCACAATGACGGAGCCCGCTTTCATGCCGTCGACCATGTCGGTCGTGATGAGCACGGGCGCCGGACGTCCCGGGATCTGTGCGGTCGTGATGACCACGTCTGCATCGGCGATGAGCTTCGCTAGGTGCTCGTGCTCGCGTCGCTGTGTCTCTTCCGAAACCTCCGTCGCATAGCCGCCGCTGCCCTCCGCCTCCGCCAGCTCCATTCCGACCCACTGCGCGCCCAGGCTCTCGACCTGCTCCTTCACGGCCGGCCGAATGTCGAATCCCTGCACGACCGCACCGAGCCGACGCGCGGTCGCGATCGCCTGGAGGCCCGCCACACCGGCACCCAGCACCAGAACGCGTGCGGGAGGCACGGTGCCCGCCGCCGTCATCAGCATGGGGAAGAACTTGCCATGACCGGCCGCGGCCAGCAGCACGGCCTTGTAGCCGGCGGCGGTCGCCTGTGAGGAGAGCGAGTCCATCTTCTGCGCGCGGGTGATGCGCGGCACCAGCTCCATCGCGAACGCACTGACGCCCTGCGCGGCCAGACGGCTCACATGGTCCGCGGACGTGAGGGGGCGCAGCATTCCGATCTGGGCGGCGCCCTGCTTCAGCAGCGTCGTGTCTTCGTCCGGTAGCTGACGCACGGTGAGCACGAGATCGGCGTCCGCGAGCAGGGACCGCCTGTCCGCCGCGATGGTCGCGCCGGCGGCTTCGTAGGCGGCGTCATCGTATCCCGCTGCGGCACCCGCGCCGGGCTCGATCGCGACCGCACTCCCCGACTTGACGAGTCGCGCAGCACTCTCCGGAACCAGCGCCACCCGCCGCTCCCCGTGTCCAGCCTCCTTCGGCACCGCGATCTTCATGAGCGCTCCCGTCTCTCCGGTAGGCCTGCCGCCGGCTCGTGACCGGCACGGACGATTGCACCGCAGCGCGAGCGCCGCGGCTGTTCAGATGCCGCCCTCAGCGGATGCTTCGACTACTCCTGCCAGTCCGCAATGAAGACATTGGTCTCACCCTCATGCGCCTGATATCGGTTCCACGCGAACACCAGCTTGCTCCCATCGGCGCTGAACATGGGGAAGCCGTCGAAATCCGGGGAGTTCGTGATCCGCTCGAGACCCGTGCCATCCACATTGATCATGTACAGCTCGAAGTTGCGCCCCTCCGGGTCATCCATGTTCGAGCTGAAGATGATCCGTCTCCCGTCCGGATGCATGTACGGGGCGAAGTTCGCCGCGCCGTTGTCCGTCACCCGCACGCGGTTCGATCCGTCCGCGTCCATGATATAGATGTCGAGCTGCGACGGCCGGATCAGGTTCTGTCCGAGCAGGCGACGATAATCCGCCAGCTCCTCCGGTGTTTCGGGGTGGTGCGCCCGAAACACGATCTTCGTGCCGTCGGGCGAGAAGAACGCACCGCCATCGTACCCCGGCTCGTGCGTGAGACGACGGATGTCCGTGCCGTCGGCGGCCATCGTGTAGATCTCCAGATCGCCGTCACGCGTGGACGTGAACACGATGCTCGAGCCATCCGGCGATATCGTCGCCTCGGCGTCGTAATGCGGTGTGCTGCCGATCTTCCGGAGGTCCGATCCGTCCGGTCGGGCGGTATAGATGTCGAACGGATGCAGCGCCCAGACGTAGCCCTGTCTGAAGTCGGGCCGAGGCGGACATTCGGGCGAATGTTCATGGGTCGAGCTGTACAATATTCGCTCGCCCGAAGGGAAGAAGTACGCGCACGTGGTGGCACCTACCCCGCTCGACACCATCCGCACGTCTGTGCCATCCGCATTCATGGTGTAGATCTGGTCGCAGCTGCTCACGCCCGGGCGCGTTGCCTGGAAGATCAGCCGGCGGGCATCCGCGGAGAAGTAGGCCTCCGCATTCTCGCCGCCGTTGGTCAGCATGAGGATATTGGCCAGACGCGACTCGCCCGGGAGCGGCTCGACGGGTGAAGGGACTCCGGGCTGGGCGTACGAACTTCTGGTCTGAACGACATCGGGCGTATGGCCGCACGCCGTTACGATAGCAGCCATCGCCACTGTTACATATGGTCTCATGAGGTTAGAATAGTCCCGGAGGCGTATGCTGTCGAGGCAGCGCCTCGCCCCCACGGATGGACAGGACCCTTATGCCGAATTCAGCCCGCCGCAGGGCACTCCTCGCGCTCAGCGTACTGCCGTTCAGCGCCAGCGCCGCAACGGCGCAGTCGTGCCCTGACGCGGCTCTCCTGACGCGCGGTCTCGAGGAGCCGCTCGCCACCGTCCGCTTCCTGGCCGACGATGCCCTCGCCGGGCGTCTCGCCGGGTCGCCCGGTGAGCGCTGCGCCGCCGACTACATTGCGCGGCGCCTCGAACAGATCGGCCTCCGCGGCGCCGGAACCGATGGCAGCTTCTTCCAGGATGTGCCTGTCCCGGTGCCGACCGCGTCCGCGAACCCGCACGCTGCGGATCCGCATGCCAGTGTCACCGGGCGCAACATCATCGCGCTGCTGGAAGGCTCGGATCCGCGGCTGCGGGATCAGGTTGTGGTCATTGGCGCCCACTACGATCACCTGGGTCTCGGCGGCAGCGGATCGCTCGCTCCGGGTGAGAGCGCCATTCACAACGGTGCCGACGATAACGCATCGGGGGTCGCGGCCATGCTCCGGGCGGCCGAGATGCTGAGCGAGGGACCGCGTCCGGCCCGTTCGATCCTGTTCATAGCCTTTACAGGCGAGGAATACGGACTGCTGGGATCGGCGTTCTTTGCACGCGCGCCGACTGTCGATCTGGATCGGGCGCGAGCGATGCTGAATCTGGACATGGTCGGCCGGCTAGAGAACGACGCCCTCATCGTGTACGGTGTCGGCACGGCCGCGGAGTGGACGGACCTCGTGGAGCATGAAGCCGCCGGTGTCGGCATCGAGGTGGCGCTGCAGCCGGACGGTGTCGGGCCGAGCGACCACACGTCGTTCTACCTGCGCGACATTCCGGTACTCCACTTCTTCACGAACACGCACGGCGACTACCACAGGCCGAGCGATGACTGGCAGACGGTGGATGCTGCGGGCATGGAGCGCGTGGCGGTACTCGTGGCGTCTCTCGCACGGCAGGTTGCTACGCGCGAGGCCGCTCTGACTCTCCAGCGCGGCGCCGGCCAGCCTGCCGGTGCGCCGCGCAGCGGATCCGGCGCGTGGCTCGGGACAGTACCCGATTTCTCACCCGTCGAACACGGGGTTCTGCTCGGGGGTGTAACCGCAGGATCGCCAGCGGACAGGGCGGGTATGCGGAAGGGCGACATTCTGATCGGCCTCGGGGGCCACGCGGTTCGTGACCTCCAGGGCTTTACGGATGCGCTCGCCGCTCACAAGCCCGGCGACGAGGTGAACGTCGTCGTGATCCGTGAAGGTCGTGAAGTCCGGCTCCAGGCGGTGTTGGGGCGCCGAGGCGGCTGACAGCACACCGCCACACCTGCAGGGCATGCATGAATTCTGACGACATCACACCGGCCGCGGCGGAGCGGCACTCTCGCAGTGGCGATGACGCTGCCGAAGCGGCCGACGTGCAGCCTGACCGCGACCCGGCCACGGCAGCAGCGCGGCTGGCGCTCGAAATGGCGCGCGCACAGGAGGGGCGGCTCGCATTCCTGGCGCGCGCGAGCATGGCGCTCGGCACGAGCCTCGACAGCAGCGCGACCGCCGACCATATAGCGCAGCTCGCCGTCCCCGAGCTGGCCGACCTGTGCATCGTCGATCTCACCGGCGCACGGCCATACCGTGCCGTGATACTGGCGGATGCGCACGGCGGCGCCGCCCGGATGAACGGCATGCTGGAGGGCACGGGGCCCCTGCCCGGCTCCCCGCAGGAGAAAGCGCTGTCCACGGGACGGGCGCAGATCGGAGTCATCGACGTCGGCGGCTCCCTGCCGTGGCCGGCAGGCGCGGCCGAGACGAATCTCCTCACCGCTCTCGGCATCCGCGGACACCTGGTGCTGCCGCTGCGATCGCGCGGGCACATCCTCGGCGTCGTCTCGCTCCTTTCGAGCCGTCGGCGCGGTTACGCCGCGAATGAGTTCGCGACGGCCGGCGAGTTCGTCGCCCGGGCTTCGGTGGCTATCGATAACGCACTGCTCTACGAGAGTGCGGTACGGGCCCGCGCAGAGGCGGAAACGGCGCAGCAGCAGTTCCAGTTCCTGGTCGATGGCCTGCGGGAGAGCGAAGAGCGATACCGCACACTGTTCGAGGAATCGCGCGACGCCATCTACATCACGCGGCTCGACGGGCGGTTCATCGATGTGAACCCCGCCGCCCTCGACCTCTTCGGCTTCTCCCGCGATGAGCTCATGAAGGTGAACGCGCGCGACCTTTACCTCGATCCGGACGCCCGCAGCGCGTTCTCGAAGGTCGTGGAGGAGAACGGCTCCGTACGCGACTACGAGGTGACGCTCCGCACACGCACGGGCGAGCGCCTCGACTGCCTGCTCAGCTCCATCGTCCGCCGCGCTCCCGACGGCAGCGTCATCGGCTATCAGGGGATCATCCGCGACATCACCGATCGGAAACGGGCCGAACGGCGGCTGATGGAATCCGAACATTTTACGCGCGCCATCATCAGCAGCGTGCGCCAGGGCGTCATCGTGTACGACCGCGAGCTGCGGTACCAGGTCTGGAACCGCTTCATGGAGGAGATCACGGGCCTGAGCGCCGAGCGCGTGATCGGCACACATGCGGTTGATGAGTTCCCGCACCTGCGCGAACAGGGCATCGAGGACCTGCTGCAGCGCGCGCTCGCCGGTGAAACCGTCTACTCGCCCGACACGCCGTTCCTCATACCGGACACGCGCCGCTCCGGCTGGGTGAGCGCCGTCTACAGCCCGCACGTTTCTCCGGACGGCGAAGTGATTGGTGTCGTGGGTATCGTGCACGACATCACGGAACGCAAGCGCCTCGAGGAACAGCATCTCCACAACGCATTCCACGATCCGCTTACGGGTCTGCCGAACCGGGCGCTGCTCGTCGATCGACTCGAGCGGCTGCTGCGGCAGGTGGACCGTCACCCGGAGTACGTTTTCGGCGTCGCGTTCCTCGACCTGGACCGATTCAAGGTCGTGAACGACAACTATGGCCACATGGTCGGTGACGACCTGCTGGTCTCCATCGCGCGCCGGCTCGAAGGTTGTGTGCGCGCAGGCGACACGGTCGCACGTCTGGGCGGCGATGAGTTCGCCGTGCTTCTGTCGGAGGTAACCGACGTGCGCGATGCTACGCGCGTCGCCGACCGTATTCTCTCGGAGCTGAGCGTGCCGTTCCGTCTCGCGGGTAACGAGCTGCTCATGAACGCGAGCATCGGAATAGCGCTCAGCTCCACCGGCTACGAGCGGCCTGAGGAGATCCTGCGCGATGCCGACACGGCGATGTACCGCGCAAAACAGGGGGACCGCTCCCGGTATGAGATCTTCGACCGCGAGATGCACCAGCTCGTCATCACGACGGAACAGGCGGAGACGGACCTCCGCAATGCGCTCCAGCGCGATGAGCTTCGCCTCGAGTACCAGCCCGTCATCAGCCTGGCCGACGGCCGCATTACCGGGTTCGAAGCACTGATCCGCTGGGACCATCCGCGACGTGGTCTGCTAACACCCGACGAGTTCGTTCCGATTGCCGAGGAGAGCGGACTCATCGTGCATCTTGGATGGTGGGTACTCGAGCGGGCATGCGCGCAGATGAGCCAGTGGCTGCGGAAGTTCAGCCAGCAGGCTGACCTCACGATGAGCGTGAACCTCTCCGCCGAACAGTTCCGTCAGTCCGACCTGCTCGAGCGTGTTGATTCGAT
>DATABQ010000195.1:0-2228 GCA_036259495.1 Longimicrobiales bacterium
CGTCCCAGAAGGGTTTTGGCTCCTCGCCTGCCATCCGAGCGGCCAGGATGTCGAGGTGGGTGTGCCAGCCGCTGCTGACGTTGAGCAGCATCGAGCGGTCGGGGACGCGGCGGTGGACCAGGGTGAGCAGCACCTTGGTGCCGATGGACTCAAGCGTAAAGGTGACGCCCCCAGTCGAGCCCCAGGTGATGGCGAGCTTCTTGGGCGGGTCGAGCTCGGTGATCGCGCATTGCAGCCGGTGCTCCTCAGCGGAGCCCTCCGGGCGCGGGCCGGACGGGGAGGTGAGCTCGTCGTTGCGCCAGACGAACTCGAACGGAGCGCCGACCTTCAGCTCCATCTCGCCGGCCGCCAGCCATTTGCGGCGCAGATCGCTCTCCGTGAGATACGCCCAGACACGCTCGATGGGGCCGGGCAGAACGCGCTGGAGCGTCAGTGTGGCGGGCTCCGTCAGAACGCCATAGGCGTTCGCAGTCGCGAGGTCGGTCATGGTTCTTCTCCTTCAGGGTCAGTGGGTTCGCCTGCGTCCTCCGCTCGGAGGAGGCGTTCGAGCACGTCCAGACGGTCCGTCCAGAAGCGCTCGTAGAAGCCCAGCCACTCGTGTGCAGTGGCGAGCGGCCCGGGGTCGAGTCGGCACAGATGCGTGCGTCCGCGCACCTCGCGCTGGATCAGTCCCGCACTCTCCAGCGTCCTGATGTGCTTCGAGGCCGCGGCCAGCGAGATCGAGAACGGCGCCGCGAGCTGGCTCACCGTCCGGGTGCCGGAAGTGAGCTCGCGCAGCATCTGCCGGCGCGTGGCGTCGCCGAGCGCGTGGAAGATTGCATTGAGCTGGGTCGTCTCTAATTCAACCATGGGGTTGAATATAGGGAGCGACCTGGGATTGTCAACCGTCTGGTTGAATGACCGGTCGAGGCGTCGTCGGGAGGCTGACCACCTACCGGTTCAGCGCGCGCATGGCACCCTCCGGGTATCGCGTACCCGCCGCGACACCTTGAGGAATCACCGCCTCTATGCGAGCCTGCTCCGCATCGCTCAGAGTGATTGCGGCGGCCGCCGCGTTCTCCTCCAGCCGCTCGATGCGACGCGTGCCGGGGATCGGGATGACACCGTCGTGTAAGAGGAGCCAGGCGAGCGCGAGCTGCGCGGGTGTGCAGCCTTTCTCCTGCGCGAGCAATGTCACGGCGTCCACGAGTGCGAGGTTCGCGTCGAAGTTCTCCGGTGAGAGGCGGGGCGTCTGGCGTCGCCAGTCGGTGGGGTCGAGATCCTCGCGTGAGCGGATCGCGCCGGTGAGAAAGCCACGACCGAGTGGAGAGTACGCGACGAACGTGATGCCCAGCTCGGCACACACCGTGAGCAGCTCGTCCTCCGGCTCGCGCGACCACAGCGAGTACTCCGTCTGCAACGCGGAGATGGGATGCACCGCATGTGCGCGACGGATCGTGGGGGGTGCGGCCTCCGACAACCCGAGCCGGCGCACCTTCCCGGCCTGCACCAGCTCCGCCATTGCTCCGACCGTGTCCTCGATCGGCGTGTCCGGATCCACGCGATGCTGGTAGTACAGATCGATGGTGTCGATACCGAGCCTCTGAAGACTGGCATCGCACGCAGTGCGCACATATTCCGGACGACCGTTGATGCCCAGATACGCGCCATCGGGCGCGCGCACGTTGCCGAACTTCGTCGCGACAATCGCGCGATCGCGGCGGTCAGCGATCGCACGTCCGACCAGTCGCTCGTTCTCGCCGACGCCGTACATGACGGCGGTGTCGAGCAGGTCGACGCCCAGCTCGAGCGCGCGGTGAATCACTGCGATCGACCGGCTGTCCTCCGCCGGGCCGTAGAAGTCCGACATCCCCATGCACCCGAGACCGATCGAGCCGACGAGCGGGCCACCTGTGCCCAGTTTCCGCTTCTGCATCTGCTGCTCCCTGCAACCGGTGATTGATTCCGTCACGCAACCAGTGTAGGGTGTGGTGAATACCGGTATAAGGAATCGCTCACACTGGTACTGGCACTTCCCCTTTCGATCGGTGCACATCGCATGCAACTGAGTGAAGACCGGCGCAGCGAGATTGCGAGCTTCCTGCGACAGCGGCGCGCACGGCTGCGCCCGGACGATGTCGGACTGCCGCCCGGGCGACGTCGTCGCACGCCCGGTCTGCGTCGCGAGGAAGTGGCGGCGCTCGCGGAGTGAGCACGGAATGGTACAAGTGGCTGGAGCAGGCGCGGGC